>NZ_BRCG01000008.1:0-195243 GCF_023708005.1 Pseudarthrobacter sp. NCCP-2145
ACTTCACCCGTCTGGACCCGATCAAAGCCAAAAACAACGCCATCAAAAAGCTCAACAACCTCGGCTTCAACGTCACCATAACCCCCGCTACCGCAGCCTGACAGCCATCACCTTCGTATTAGGGAGCAACAAGTGGGCAGATATTTGTCGCCTGTCCACTGCCCGTGAACATCCCGCCTCGTTCGGAGAAATCACTGTTGAGGGTCCAGCTGACTGTGCCGCTTGTAACGTACACGCCCGCATCATGTCCATTTGCTTCAGGCACCGTTATGACGTTCCTGCCTGTCGCCGTGATGAAGAGTCCATCATCTGATGCGCTCTCGATTCGGTTGGCACCGGTCGCTACATACGTCACCGATTTGCCGGTAGGACCGCTGACCGTGACTCTCAGGTTGGGTGACGTGGTAATGAACCTGCCACCAGGCAAACTAATGAATCCGCCCTTCCCGGTAGGTGTGAGGGTGACCTCAAAGTCGGGGGATCCTGAACAGACGGCCGTAATGGGATTGGGATCGACAGGTCCAGGGACTGCGGGAGCTGCAAATGCCGACTGTGCAGGTGCGACGAGCGCTGCTGCGGCCAGGGCAGCCGGGGCCAGTGTGCGCGCAATTGTGGTTTTCATTCGATCTTCCTTTCAGGTGTACTCAGTGTGAGTGGCTCAACGGTGGCCCCAAGGGCTTAACGGAGCCTTAATCCAACGGCTAACTCTGGATCCAGCACGGGCCTGGGAGCATGATGGGGGTGATGCCGCTCCTCGGGGCGCATTAGGACAGGGCGGGGGCTAGGGGTCGCTGGTCGATAAACGCCACGGGATAGGGCACAGCCCGCTTCCGAGGCCGGTCAGTGAGGGGTGCTCGCCGATGAGCGCACTGTGGATCAGGGCCCTGGGCCCATTACAGGTGATTGCTGACGGCGTCCCGGTTCCAGTCAGCAGCCACAGCCTGCGTATTGTCCTCGAATGCCTGGCTCTGCGGGCGAACTCGGTTGTAGCAGCCGACTTCCTGGCTGAGGTCATCTGGGACGGTCACCCGCCCGCGCGTCCGGGCCCGCAACTGCAGGTGTACGTCGCGAACCTGCGGAACCTGCTTGAACCCAACCGCCGCAAAGGGGTTGCCTCGCACCGCCTGGCCAGCAGGCCGGGCGGCTACCTCCTGGCAGTTGAAGACGACGAACTCGACCTGCTGCAGTTCCGCGCACACCTTGCCTCCGGCGAGCGCGCAGTGGAGGCGGGCGAACTCGCCGGCGGCGCGGTGAGCCTGCGCCAGGCCCTGGATTTGTTCGTGTGCCCTGCCTTTCCGGACCTGGCCGACGTCGAGGTTCTGGCGCCGGACCTCGAAGCGGTGGAGGAGGCCCGGCTTGACGCTTACCAGGACCTCCTCGATGTTGAACTGGCACTGGGCCGCCACGCCAACGTGGTGGGGGAGGTGCAGCGGCTGGTATCGCAGCATCCCTTCCGGGAACGCTTGTGGGCGTCCCTGGTGCTTGCCTTGTACCGCTCCGACCGGCAGGCAGACGCCCTCGCCGCTTGCCGTGCGGCCCGGAAAGCCTTTGCTGCGGAGCTGGGCATTGATCCCGGGACGCGCCTGCGGGAGCTGGAAGCACTGGTGCTGCGCCAGGATGCCTCCATTGGGCCGCCAGTCATCAATGACGACCGCCGTGCCAGGCAGCGCCTCGACAACGTGCCCGCCCCACTCACCCCTATGGTGGGCCGGGATACAGAACTGGGAGAGATATGTTCGCTCTACCGTTCGGAGGGATGCCGGCTGGTCACCGTCACGGGGGCGGGCGGGGCAGGGAAGACCCGCCTCGCGATGGCGGCGGCCGCACGTTTGGGCGAGCGCATGCCCGACGGCGCGGGCTGGGTCAATCTGTCCCCGCTTACCCACGTTGAGCAGGTGCCTGGTGCCATTACAGCGGCACTCGGACTGGAGGCGCCCGCAGGCCAGGACCCGCTGAAGATCGCCTCCCGATTTCTCCATGCCCGCCGCCTGCTGCTGGTCCTGGACAACTTCGAGCACCTGGTGGACGCATGGCCTGTGGTGCTGGAGTTGCTCACTGCAGCCCCTGAACTCCGGATCCTCACCACCAGCCGGAGGCGGCTTGGGTTGCGTCCCGAGTACGAATTCGAACTTGCTCCACTGGAGCTGCCACCCCTGGACCCGCCCCTGCCTCTCCGTCGGCTTCAGGAGGTGCCAGCAATGAAGCTGCTCTTGAACCGGGGCCGGACGGTCCGCCCCCGCCTTTCGGTAGACCACGGAAACGCCGCTGTACTAACACGCCTGTGCCACCGCCTGGACGGGCTGCCGTTGGCCATTGAATTGGCTGCGGCCCAGCTGCGGCACCTTACCGAGCACGATCTCCTCGCTGACTTGGAGGTCAGCCTTGCCACGTTGCGGGGCACCTTCCCGGACCTTCCGGACCGGCAGCAAACCCTCACTGCCACGATCGAGTGGAGTTACCAGCTACTTGCTGACGCAGAACGCGAACTCTTCGGCCAACTGGGTGTTTTCGCCAACGATCCAACCATGGCAGCCATTGAGGCTGTGCGCGGCTCCCTTCCCTCTGGCGCGCCCCCCACGGAAGAACTGCTGTCCGCGCTCGCGGACCACAGCCTGCTGCGGCGCTACACCGACCAGGCCGGACGGCGCCGCGTGTCGCTGCTGCAATCCATCCGGGAGTTTGCCCGTGACCGGCTGGCGCTGATGCCTGAGCAACACAAGGTGCGCCGGCGGCATGCCGGGCACTACCTTGCCTTGGCCGAGGCCGTAGGCCCAGTTTTGTGGGGCCCGGACCAGGTGGACGCTTTCCGGTTACTGAAGGCTGACGAGCCGGATTTGCGCGCGGCACTGTTGTGGGCAGCCGGACCCGACGGCTCCAAGGACGTGGCGCTGGGCCTGGTGGGGCAACTCTGGCATTACTGGGAGCTGACGGGCGACGTGGCGGAACAGTGCGGGATCGCCCTGAAGCTGCTCGACGGCACCCCCAACGCTCCGCTGGCGCTGCAGGGTCCCGCCCTTAGCGGAACGGCCACGTTGTGCTGGATGCTCGGCCGCGGTGACCAGGCGTCGAGGCTTCATTCCCGAGCGCTTCAGGCGTTCCACGACGCCGGCAATGACCAAGGCGTTGCGTGGGCCAGGATGTGCCTGGCGGTCCAGGCGATGGAGCGTGACGACGCCGCCAGCGCCCAGCGGCTCGCCGCAGGAGTATTGTCGATGCCCCGTGCCACCCCGCGCACAAGGGTTGGTGCTTTGATTCTCCTGAGCATCCTGGCGTACTACGCTGGCGACCATGCCCGGGCCCTGGAACTGCGCCATGCGAGCGTCGAGCTTTCCCGCCCGCTTGGGGATCGATGGTTGCTCGGAATTGCCCTGACCAACCTGGCCGAAAGCACACAGCAGGCCGGCGACAATGGCGTCGCGGAGCGCTTGCTCGTCGAGGCAGTCACCGCGGCGCTTGAGCTCGATGCGCAGGGCCAGGTTGCAGGTATTTTGGAACAAATTGCCGACGTCTACGTCAGCCGGCACCGCGTCGAGCGGGCCATCCGCCTGCTGGCGGCCACTGACAGCTACCGCACTGACCGTGGACTACCGCTTTACCCCGCCGAACAGCATCACATTGCATCCGTCATTACCAGAGCGCGCAATGAAGCCGGCCCGATCCGCTTCGGCCTTGCGTGGGAAGGCGGAAAAGGCCTCAGCCTAAGGGAGGCGGCCTACGAGGTGCTCCAGGGCGCACACTTCACCGGATTGCCGCCTGGCCCTGCCCCGGCATCAACAGGACGGCATCCCTCCACTCCGGAGGGCGCTACCGACCCGGCTCCCTGGACGTGACGCTTACGCCACCGGCACCCGCGTAACAGCGTGCAATATAAACATGACTTCATGCATTTAATGACTAAAATTCGGCTGTCGTGCTACTTTCAACACTGCCGCCGCGCATTTCTTCGTCGCTAAGGACCGGGACCTGGAGACTGCGCGCGCTCCCATTGCTGAGTCCGACCCTTGGAGACGCCCGTGGAACCCACAACAGACGTGAAGCTGGATGCCCAGCCGGCCAGGCCAGTGGCGGACTCCGGACTCCGCCGGTCCATGGGTCCGCGCCACCTGGTGATGATCGCCATGGGCGGCGTGATCGGCTCCGGCCTGTTCCTCAGCTCCGGCTACACCATCTCCCAGGCCGGACCGCTGGGTGCGGTCATCGCCTACCTCATCGGCGCCTTCGTGGTGTACCTGGTGATGGCGTGCCTCGGCGAACTCGCCATTGCCTACCCGGTGTCCGGTGCGTTCCACATCTACGCCGCCCGCTCCATCGGCCCCGCCACGGGATTCGCCACCGCCTGGCTGTACTGGTTGTGCTGGGCCGTGGCCATCGGCTCCGAGTTCACCGCCTCCGGCCTGCTCATGCAGCGCTGGTTCCCGGACGTGGAGGTCTGGGTCTGGTGCCTGGTGTTCGCGGCCGTCCTCTTCGGCTTCAACGCCGTGTCCTCCAAGTTCTTCGGCGAGTCCGAGTTCTGGTTCGCCATCGTCAAGGTCGCCGCGATCATCGGCCTGATCGTCCTGGGCGGCGCGGCCCTGTTCGGCTTCCGGCCGCTCGGCGGCGGTGGCGAGCACCCCTTCCTGTTCGAGAACTTCGCCACCGAGGGCGGTCTGTTCCCCAACGGCTTCACCGGTGTCCTGGTCACCGTGCTCGCCGTCTTCTACGCCTTCTCCGGCTCGGAACTCATCGGTGTGGCTGCCGGTGAAACCAAGGACCCGGCCACCAGCATCCCCAAGGCCCTGCGCACCACGGTGATCCGCCTGCTGATCTTCTTCGTTGGGGCCATTGCCGTCATCGCCGCCACCATCCCGTACAGCGAGGTGGGCCTGGACGAAAGCCCGTTCGTGACGGTCTTCTCGGCAATCGGACTCCCGTTCGCCGCCGACATCATGAACTTCGTCATCATCACCGCACTCCTCTCGGCCGGCAACAGCGGACTGTTCTCCTGCGCCCGCATGCTCTACTCCCTGGCCGACGAAGGCCACGCGCCACGCGCCTTCAAGAAGCTGACCCGCCGCGGCATCCCGCTGGTCGCACTCTCCGTGAGCATGGTGGGCGGGGTGGCATCCCTGGTCAGCAGCGTGGTGGCCCCGGAGACCGTCTACCTGGTGCTCGTGTCCGTGGCCGGGTTCGCCGTGGTGGGCGTCTGGATGTCCATCACCGCCTCGCACTTCTTCCACCGCCGCGCGTTCGTCCGCAACGGCGGCGACGTCTCCACCCTCGCCTATAAGGCCCCGCTCTTCCCCCTGGTGCCCATCCTGGCGTTCTCGCTGTGCGTCGTTTCCCTGGTGGGCATCGCCCTGGACCCCACCCAGGCCGCCGCGCTCTACTTCGGCATTCCCTTTGTGGCTGCCTGCTACGCCTGGTTCCACTTCCGCTACGGCCGCAAGGCCGTGACTGCCAGGTAACCAGGAAGCACGGAGCGGACGACGGCGGCTGCCGGCAAGGTGCGTTGGGGCACCTTGCCGGGCGGGCGCCGTCGTCCTTTCCGGCATGATGCGTGCCCCGCCCAGGGAGGGCGCTGCCCATGGAACAATGGGGCGTGGTGACCGGCCGGGAGGGGCAGATAAGCGTGGATTCGTCCGCTGAGGCGTCGTCAATGGCGCAGGGGCTCCGGATTGTCCGGCTGGTAGCTGACAGGGAGAAGCTCGGCCGCCAGCTGCTGGGCGTTTCACAGCTGGCCGTCGAGCTGGACATGGAGCAGAGCCGCGTCTCCCGCCTGGCGCAGGAACTGTGCGATCTCGGACTGCTGGAGCGCGTGGACCGCGGGCCGTTCCGGACAGGTCCGCGCTTCTTCAGCCTGGCCGCGGCACTGAACACCGGCTGGGTCCGGGAGGCAAGAACCGAACTTGAGGCGCTGGTCGCGGCGCTGGGACTGCGCGCGCGGCTCTCCGTCCGGGACGGCTACCGCGTGACCCTGGTCCGGGCCTCCAGCAACGACGCCGTGCCCGGCAGCTTCGTCAAGCCGGGCATGGTGACTCCGGCCTGGTGCACCGGCGCGGGCCGGGCGCTGCTGTGGGACCTTGACCGGCCGGCACTGGATTCCCTGCTGCAGGACGTGAACTACATCGGCATCGGGGGACCGGGGGCCGCCCACTCTACCGATGGGGTCTGGGACCTCATGGTCCGCGACCGTGGCGCCGGGTTCATCACCGCAGCCGAGGAATTCGAACACGACGTGGTGGAACTCGCGGTTCCTGTCCGCGACGCCGGCGGTGCCATCCTCGCCTCGCTGAGTGTGCTGGGCAGCCGTGCCGGGATCGGTCCGGATGCGGCGGCTGCGGCGGCTGTGCTCACCAGCGCGGCGGAACGGCTCGGATCCCGCGCGGGCGCCCGCTAGTCCAGCGGCCGGTACCCGAGCCGCTGCTCAAGCCACGCTCCCTGGGCCACCAGTGCGTCCGCGCATGCCTTCCGGCGCGGTCCCAGGCGGTCCTTGATGCCAACGATCTGCAGCGCAGCCACCACGTCGCCCTTGAAATCCCGGACGGGGACGGCCAGGGAATAGAGGCCCGGTTCTGCCTCCTCATCCACGATCGAGTAACCCCGCTTCCGGGCAGCTTCACGCCGTGCCAGGAAATCGTCCACGTCGGCCGGTGTGTTGGGGCCGTGCCGCACAAAAAGCACGTCCGCGAAGACGGTACGCACTTCCGCTTCCGAGGCCTCCCACAGCACGGCCTGGCCGGCGTCGCTGCAGTAAGCGGGATAGGGCCGGCCCAGCCAGGAGCCCACCAGGTTGCTGCTGGCCGGGACGCTTTCGCCGATGGTCACTGTGCTGTCCCCGTGAAGGACCCCCAGGAAGCAGGCTTCGTCCGTTCCTGCGGCCAGCGTGTCCAGGGCGGTGGCGCCGTCCGACTGCAGGCGGCGTTCGGTCAGCAGCTGGGCGTCGGTGAGGACGGACCAGTCCAGGCTGTAGGTGCGCTGGCCGGCCTTCCGGAGGAAACCCTCCTTTTCGGCGCCGCGGAGGTTGCGTGAGACCTGGCTGCGGTCCTTGCCAAGATCGGCGGCGATGTCCGCCACCGTGCCGCCGGGATGTCCCGCTGCATGGCGGGCGCCCACAGCAAAGAGGGCCATGATTCCGCGGCCCATGCTGGAGGTTTTTGGCATGGTGACGAGTCTAATGGAGGGGCAGGGCCTGGCCGCCCGCTCAGCAGATGGCAAACACCCGCGCCGGGAAGCCGCTGCCGCCCTGGGGTTTTGGCCAGGAAGCGACGACGGCGGCACCGGATTCCGGGAGTCCGTCCAGGCTGGCCATCAGTTCGATCTGCCAGCGGCCCTGTTCCAGGACATATGTTTCCAGGCTGAAGTCCTGCCGGGAGGTGGCCAGGCCCGGGTCCGTGTCCGTCTGCTCGTGGCCGACGGCGGCCACGGCGCGCTGGTCAACCAGGAAGGAGAGCACTTCCCGGGACCAGCCGGGCGTGTGGCTCAGGCCTTCGCTGTCCCGGTTGGCCATTGCCTCCGGATCGGGCCAGCGGCGGCTCCAGCCCGTACGAAGGGCCACAAAGGAACCCGGTGGGACGGTGCCGTTCCGGATCTCCCAGTCCTGCACGTCCTGCAGGGTGGGTGTGGCGTCCGGGTTGCCCGCCACCCGCTGGCTGATGTCCAGGACCACCAGCGGAAGGATCATCTCCTCCACCGGAATCTGGTCCAGCGTCCTGCCGCCGCGGATGAAATGCGAGGGCGGGTCCACGTGGGTTCCCCACTGGCCCACGATCGTATAGCGGTGGGCGGTGAAGCCGTCACCTTTGTCCAGGTCGAAGAGGGCTTCGCGCTGCTCATCCGGAAAAGCGGCGAAGTGCGGCTGGCCCGGGTGGAAGGCGTGTGTAAGGTCCACGAACCGCCGGCCCGCGATCACGGACTGCAGTCCCTCCCAGAGCGACGTGGTGCTGGTGTCCGTCATGATGCGGCTGCTCCTTCTGCCATGGGTGCTTCTGCCAATGGGGCCAGTGCGGTACTGGAGACGCTGATGGGGCCGGTCACTTCGATGACCGGGACTTCCCAGGGATGGATGTCCACGAGGTGGCGCATGAAACGCTCGACGGCGGTGTCCTCCAGTGAGGCGTCGAAATAGGTGGTGAAAACGAAGGTTGGCGAGAGGGTCTGCTCACCCACGCGTCCCAGGGTGGGGTTGGCGCCCTCGGCAGTAGTGAAGCCCTCGAAACCCAGGCTGGACTCAAACACGTGTTTGTAGTTGCCGAAGTCGCCGAGTTCCCGGAATTCAGCCAGGGCCTGCAGCAGGTGCGCGATCCCCGGGTCATCCCGGAAGGCGTCCGGCTCGCCCTTGGACAGTTGCCCGAAGGTGGTGCCGCTGATGGGCCAGTGCACGCGCAGCTTGCGTACCGGGTGAAGTTGAACGTCCAAGAACCTTGCCTCTTTCCTTTGCCGGGTGACGGCTGCCAGCCATCGTGACATAGAGAAATAATCATTACAAGCATAAGTAAATGCGTATTATGACTAGTATGCGTTCGACCGTGCAGCTCTCGTCCTTGCTGGAATCCGGGGAACACCTCGTGACCGACGGCGCCCTGGCCACGGAACTCGAGGCCCGCGGCTGCAACCTCGACGATCCCCTGTGGTCCGCCAAAGTGCTTGTCGAAAATCCGCACCTGATCAGGGACGTCCACCGCGACTACTTCTCCGCCGGTGCCCGGATTGCCACCACCGCCAGCTACCAGGCAACGCCGCAGGGCTTCGCGCGGCGGGGGATGAGCGGGCAGGATGCCCTGGAACTGGTGGCGTTGTCGGTCCGGCTGGCGGACGAGGCCCGCCGCGCCCACTTGGCTGCCACCCCGGGCGCGGGCGCACTGCTCATCGCCGGGTCTGTTGGTCCCTATGGCGCCTACCTGGCAGATGGCTCGGAATACCGCGGCGACTACACGCTGCGGAAAGAGGAGTTCATGGACTTCCACCGGCCAAGGGTCGCTGCGCTCGTCGCTGCCGGTGCGGACTTCCTGGCCTGCGAGACGCTCCCGTCGTTCGCCGAAGCCGAGGCGCTGGCGGCACTCATGGACGAGTTCGGCGCCGAATCCTGGTTCTCCTTCTCCCTGCGGGACGGCGCCCATATCAGCGACGGCACGCCGCTCACGGCAGTGGCAGGGCTCCTTGACGCTAACCCCCTGGTGGCAGCGATCGGTGTGAACTGCGTGCCGCTGCACCTGGTCACCCCCGCGCTCGCCGCCCTCCAGAGCGCGACGGCCAAACCGCTGGTTGCCTACCCCAACTCAGGCGAAACCTATGATCCCGTCACCAAAACCTGGGGCCCAACCACGGCACCCGGAGAGGGAAACCGGGACGCACACCCCGTGGACCCCGCCGCCGGCGTCGCCACGTGGCTGGACCACGACGCCCGCATCATCGGCGGATGCTGCCGCACGGCGCCTGCCGACATCGCCGCCGTCGGACAGGCCCTTGCCGCGCAGCGCTGAATCCTAAGGCGCTGGACCTGAAGGTCCTTAGCCGCCCTCTTCTTTGGTGTCCTTGTCCCGGGCGTCCTGTTCCTCCGCGTGTTCAGCCTTTTCCCGGGCCTCCTGCTGGTGCTGCTCAAGTTTTGCCTCGGCGTCCCTGCGGCGGTATCCGATCGATCGGGCCTGTTCGGGGGTGGGATGCCGGTGTTCCCGCTCCCAGGCATGGTCATTGACACCGGTGCCGGGCACGGCCTCGTCATCAGGATCAATAATGTCTTCACCCATATCCAAACCCTGTCACAGTCGCGGGACAGTGTGTAGGGCCCTACGCCCCAAGCCGCCCGTAGGTGGTGATCACGTTGCCCTTGCTGGTCCGGGACTGGTCCAGCAGGACCAGACGGGTGCAGGGGTCGCCGTCCTGGAAGAGGCGCCGGCCGCTCCCCGCCACCACCGGATGGGTCATGAGCGTCAGGGAATCCAGCAGGCCGGCGAACAGCAGCTGCCGCGTGACCGAGATGCTGCCGCACACGGCAATTTCGCCGCCCTCACGCTCCTTGAGCGCTGCCGTAAATTCCTCCAGCGGGGCGTCCATCAGGCGCGAGTTCTGCCATTCGAGAGGTTCCGCCAGGGTGCGCGATGCCACGAACTTCTCCACCGGGTTGATGAAGGCGGCAAAGTCCTCGTCCACGGATGCGGTGGGCCAGTACCCGGCCCACTCCTGATAGCTCACCCGGCCCAGCACCACCGTGTCCACGGTGTCCATCATGGTGGTCAGGCCGGCTCCCAGCTCGTCGTCAAAGCTGTCGAACTGGAACTTGTAGGGATCGGACACCACGCCGTCCACGGAGTGGAACAGGCCGGCGGTGACTTTGCGCATGGGGACCTCCTGGAGGGCTTTGTGAGCGGACACGCCTCACGCTAGTGGGCCCCTTGAGCCAGCGGAAGATCCCTGCAACAGCGGACGACGACGGCCGCCCCAGTTACGTTCATCACTCGCCGAGGCGTCTTGCACGGTTTGGCCGATCCTGAGCCCCATACTTGTGGTGAGCGGCTGTTGCCGTGCCCCGGCCAGGCAGGAGGAAAGTGCATGGAAACCCTGAAAAAGATCGTGAGCAACCAGTATTTTCCGGCCGCTGCAGTCCTTACCGCCGTGCTGCTGTTCTGGGCCGTGGGACTCCTGGGCGGGCTGTCCCTCCTGCACAACAACCAGCCCCCGCTGACCACCCTGACCTGGATGCTGTTTGTCTACACCGCTGCGGTCCTCACCCCGCTGGCAGGCATCGTGGCCGCCGCCGACCTGCTCCGCCGCTGGCGCCGCAACCGCGACGCCCGGATGGCCTACGCCGGGCACCCGGAAGACGAGTATTCAGTGGCCCGGCAGGTGGTGCCCGAGCATGCAGCAGAAGCAGGGCCGGCGGAAGCACAGACAGTGGCCCAGCAGGTGGTGCCCGAGCATGCAGGCGAAGAACCGGCAGTCCGGCACGCAGCGCCGCCCGCACCCGCAGCATCCCAGCCGAAGAAATCCGCGAAGCAGGCAGGCCGCAAGCAGGCCGCTTAGCCGGCTCGCGCCGTCGTCGTCCTTCCTACCGTTCCTTCAGCGCAGTAAGGGCTTCCTCCGCCTGCTGCAGCGCGTTTGCCAGCCGACGGCCCGGCTGCGGCAGCGAAAACAGGTATCCCTGCAGCGAATCGCAATCCAGGGCCGCCAGGTAGTCCGCCTGCGCCGCCGTTTCCACGCCTTCCGCGGTGACGGTCAATCCCAGGCTGTGGGCCATGTTGATCATGGAACTGAGGATGGGTAGCCGCTCCGTGCCGGTGCGCACCATGGAGATGAAGGTCTTGTCGATCTTCACCGTGTCCACCGGCAGGTCCTGCAGCCTGCCCAGTGAGGAGTAGCCGGTGCCGAAGTCGTCCAAGGCAACCCTGGCTCCCTCATCCCGCAGCGTGCTGAGCTGTTTGATGAGGCTGCAGTCGGCGTCGAAAAACACGCTCTCGGTAACCTCAAGGACCAGCTGGTAGGCGGCCACGCCGCTGGCCTCCGCCAGCCGGAGGACCGTGTGCGCAAACAGTGGGTCCTGCAGCTGTACTCCCGAGACGTTCACGGCCAGCGACCGCGAAGGATCCTCGCTCAGCCACGGTGCCAGCTGCACCATGCCCAGCGCCATCACTTCAGCACCGATCTCGTTGATCAGCCCCGTGCGTTCGGCCAGCGGAATGAAGACCGACGGCGGGACGCGCCCGCCGTCCCTGTCCCACCGGGCGAGCGCCTCGAACGTGACCACCTGCCCCATGCGGTGCGAAACGATCGGCTGGAAATCCACCGTGATTTCGCCCCGGGCCACGGCCAGCTGCAGGCCGGCTTCCATATGGGTCCGCTGCACCAGGGCCGTCATCATGTCCGGATGGAACCGCAGGAACCGGTTCTTGCCGGCGGCCTTTGCCGCGTACATCGAGATGTCCGCCTGCCGGAGCAGCTCTGAGGCGCCCACGCTGTCCCGGCCCAGGGATGCGAGTCCCAGGCTGAGGCTGGGCCGCAGGACCGTGCCCTGGATGGTGACGGGGACGTGGAGGCACCGGACGATGCACTCGGCGATCGCATCCGCGTCCGGGCAGGCGGTCAGGAGCACCACAAACTCGTCTCCGCCGAGGCGGGCCACAACATCGGCCGTGGGGGCGCAGCCACGAAGCCTCCGGGCCACCTCAACCAGCATGTCGTCGCCGGCCTGGTGGCCAAGGATGTCATTGACTTCCTTGAAGTCATCCAGGTCCAGGAGGAGCACGTCAACGGCCTTGAGCCGCGGTTCCCGCAAGGCACCAGCCAGGGCGTCGTTGAACACGGCGCGGTTGGCAAGCCCCGTCAGCGGGTCCTGGAACGCCATGGCCCGGAGCTTCTCGGCCTGCGCCGCCAGGTCCAACATGGCCTGGTGGGCCTGCTCCTGGGCCTGGCGCCGCGGCGTGACGTCCCGGAAACTCCATACCCGCCCAACAATTCTTTCGCCCACCCGCTGCGGCCGCGAATACCGTTCAAAGGTGCGCCCGTCCGCGAAGTCCAGGACATCATGGCTTTCTGCTGCCTGGTCTTCCTCCAGCGCGCTGATCCGCGCCAGGAAGCCCGCAGGATCCGCCACCTGTGAGATGACGAGCCGCAGGACGGGCTCTTCGCTGTCCCCCTCCATGAGTGCCGGCGGAATGCCCCACATGGTGAGGAACTGGTCATTGAAACCGGCCACCCTGCCCTCGGAGCTCATCACCAGGATGCCGTCCGCGGTGGATTCCAGCGTCGCGGTCAGCAGGGACATCGCTTCCCGCAGGTCGGCGTCCGCGGCCTGGCGGTGGGAAGTGCCCCGGACCGAGAGCAGGAGCAGCGGATGCGCGCGGCTGCCGTCGTCTGGCCCCTGCTTCCCGTCCGGAGTCCGCGGAGGTGCCTCGTTCCCCGGAGACGCCGGAGGGAAAAGCGGTGCGGCATCCCACGGCAAGAGTGATCCCGTTGCTTCGGCGGGGAATTCCGTTCCGTCGCTGTGCAGCCCGTAAATTTCCCGGGGCGGCGGGTGGTCCCCGGGGAGGGCGCGAAGCCGGGCGAAAAGCTGGTCCGCTTCGCCGCGGAAGCCTTCAGCGAGGAGTGAGCGGTGGTCCCGTCCGGTGAGGTCACCGGGCCTATAGCCGAACAGCCTCCCGGCTGCGGCGTTGACCAGAACGATGCTGCCATCCGCGGCTATGGCCAGCAGCGCGTCCGGGCTTGCATCAAGAACGGCCCCGAAAGTCTGTGCTGGCGCACTCGTGCTGTGGTTCCAAGAATCAGCCAAGACACCACCCCCCTCGGACATCATAGAGCGCGGGAGCCGAAATGTGACCAGCTGCCGGGAACCGGTTCCGCGCAGACTTCTTCGGCCCGTTGGCGGTCCCTGTCCTGCAAACGCAAAAGCGCTGTCCCCGCATGGGGGACAGCGCTTTTCGGGTTGTCTGAATAAAGGAGCCGCTATGCCCGGCGGGAGCTGCGGTTAGTGACTGCGCCATAAACCAGCAGCACGATGATTGAACCGAGAATTGCCAGCAGCCAGGTGCGGATATCGAAGAATTCGGCCAGCCCGCCGCCGAAGATCAGCGAACCGATCCAGCCGCCCAGGATTGCACCGACAACGCCGAGGACCAGGGTGACCACCCAGCCTCCGCCTTGGCGGCCGGGCAGGATAGCCTTCGCAATGGCTCCGGCGATCAGGCCCAAAATGAGAAATCCGAGAATGCCCATGTTGTCACTCCTTGTCAGTAAGTTGTGCCGGGCCCCCATTTCCGGTTCCATAATTCAATCAGCGTGCTTACTGCTCTGCAAGAGTTTGATTATCACGGGATGACTGTCAGTTTTCCCGGCAGGAGTGCACCACTTTCTCCAGTGCCGGCAAACCCCGCCCGGGCAACGGGGAACGCTTCGATAGGATTGACTGTCCCCGCCACAAACCAAGGAGTCCCGGCATGCGCAGCCAGCAGACCGTCCGGCCGCGTGCCATCTTCCTCGACATCGACGGCACCTACGCCGACCACGGACTGGCGCCTGCCGCGCACGTCGACGCGGTCCGGACAGCACGCCAGCTGGGACACCTGGTTTTCGTCTGCACCGGGCGGCCGCTGTCCATGGTCCCAACGCACATCCTGGATGCCGGCTTCGACGGCAGCATCACCGGCGCCGGTGCCCGGGTGGAGCTTGGGGGAAAAGTCCTGAAGGACACCCGCTTCGCCCCGGACCTGGCAGCGCTCATCGTGGATACGTTGGACGCGCATGGCGCCGCCTACATCCTGGAAGCACCCGAGGCACTGCACGGCCGGACGGGCGTGGACCGGAGGCTGCGGGAGGTGCTCGGCCCCATCTTCGCCGGGCGCCCGCAGCATGACGGGGTCCTCAGCACCGATGTTGATCCCCTGGAGGACATCCTGGGGCCCATGCAGTACAGCGACGACCTCCGCTCCACGTCCTATGCCAAAATATCCTGCTTCGATTCCCCGGTTCCGCTGACGCAGCTGGTGGCGGGGCTGGGGCCGCAGGTGGGCCTGATCCCCAGTTCCCTCTCCGCCCTGGGCGACCGGGCCGGCGAGATCTTCATGGCCGGGACGCACAAGGCCGTGGGCATCCGCGTGGTGGAGGAGCACCTGGGCCTGGACCGCGCGGACATCGTGGCCATTGGGGACAGCGCCAACGACATCGAGATGCTGGAGTACGCGGGTGTGGGCATCGCCGTGGAAGGCGGGCACCCTGCGGTGCTGGCCGTCGCGGACCGGACCACCGCCGGGCCGGCCGGCAACGGCGTGGCACTCGCTTTTGAAGAGCTGGGGCTGCTGGGCTGACCGGGTTTCCTGGCGCGCGCTGTCAGGAAAGGAGCGGAGCCGGTGCCTGCACGGGCGGGTGTGCCGCAGCGCTGTCGGCGCCCAGGCCGCGCACCGACCAGCCGTTGGCCTGCCAGGCCGCGGTGTCCAGTGCGTTGCGTGCGTCCAGCACCACCCGGCGTCGTACCCGGGCGCCGGCAGCGGCGGGGCAGAGGCGGCGGTATTCATCCCATTCGGTAAGCAGCAGCACCAGCTCGGCGCCCTCGAGCGCCCGTTCCGTTGACGCCTCGAACCGCAGGCGCGGGTAACGCCGCCAGGCGTGGTTTATCGCTTTGGGATCCGTGACGGTCACGTGCGCCCCGGCGGCGGCGAGCCGGTCGGCGACGTCCAGGGCGGGGGAGTCCCGGATGTCGTCGGTGTCGGGCTTGAAGGATGCACCCAGGACAGTGATGGAGCGGCCGGCAACGCTGCCGCCGGAAAGGTCCGCAGCCAGGGCAACGGTGCGTTCACGCTGGCCCTGGTTGACCGAATCCACCAGCCGCATCCAGTCGTCCAGGGCCGTGACCCCTGCATGGGCGGCCTGTGTCCGGAAGCTGCGGATGTCCTTGGGGAGGCAGCCGCCGCCGAAGCCCAGGCCGGCGTGCAGGTACCGCCCGCCGATGCGCGGGTCCATGCCCATGGCCTCGGCCAGCTCCGCCACGTCCGCTCCCGACGCGTCGCACAGCCCGGCCACCGCGTTAACGAAACTCACTTTGGTGGCAAGGTAGGCGTTCGCCGCCGACTTGATGAGCTCCGCCGTGGCGAAGTTGCAAACCAGGCGGGGTATGCCGGCCCGGAGAAGCGGTTCGTAGACGGCGTCCAGCGCCGCCGTGACCCCCACCGGGGCGCCGCTGCGGGGATGGAACGCGGCTCCGCGCCCGCCGTCCACGCCGTACACCAGCCGGTCCGGCACCAGCGAGTCCTTCACCGCCGTCCCCTGGCGGAGGAACTCCGGGTTCCAGCCCAGCAGCACGTCCGGCCGCCGGGCCAGGACACCACGGAGCATCTCCACCGTGCCCACGGGCACCGTGGATTTACCCACGACGACGGAGCCCGCGGCCAGGTGCGGCAGCAGCGTTTCGATGGCGGAGACCAGGAAGGTGAGATCGGCGGCGTCGGACATTTTGTCCTGCGGGGTGCCCACGCACAGGAAGTGCACCTGCGCCTCCTGCGCACCGGCGGCGTCGGTGGAGAAGGTGAGCCGGCCGGTGCTCCGGCCGTCCCGCAGGAGTTCGTCCAGTCCTGGTTCGTGGAACGGGGCGGCACCCCGTGCCAGCTCGTCCACTTTGCCGGGGTCGACGTCGATCCCCGCCACCGTATGGCCCATGGAGGCGAGGGTGGCCGCATGAACGGCTCCAAGGTAGCCGCAGCCGATCACCGAAATTCTCACTGAGCTGCCCCCGCCCGGAAGCCCGTTGATGCCTTTGCCGGTTCGGCTGCAATGACTTGTTCGTAGTGCCGGACCAGCTCCCCGCACAGCACCGGCCACGTCCTGTCCTGCACGGAAGCGTGGGCTGCGGCAGCGAACGCGCGGCGTTTGGCGTCGTCGCCCATCAGGTCGAGGACGTGGCTGCGGAGGCCTGACAGATCACCTGGTTCGTAGAGCCAGCCTGTCCGTGAGTTTTCCACGAGATCGAGCGGCCCGCCCCGGCCGGTGGCCACCACCGGAACCCCCGATGCCATGGCCTCCTGGATTGTCTGGCAGAAGGTCTCAAACTCACCCGGGTGCACAAAGAGATCAAAGGATGCGACGGCCCGTGCCAGCTCCTCACCGCCCAGGAAGCCGGCAAAAACCGCGTCGGGCAGGGCCTCTTCGAGGGCAGCCCGCTGGGGTCCGTCGCCAACAACCACAAGCCTGGTGTTGGGAATCCCGGCCAGGGCAGCGAGGTCCTCCACCTGTTTCTCCACGGCCAGCCGTCCCACGTAGCCGATGATCCGCTGTCCGCCGGGAGCCGCGGAAGCCCGCCAGCCGTCGTCGCGCTTTTCCGGCGAGAACCGTGCCGTATCCACTCCGCGGCGCCACATCTGCACCCTGGGGATGCCGCGGCCGCGCAACTGGTTCAGCGCGAACGTGGACGGCACCAGGGTGCGGGTGGCGAGTAGATGGATGTTTTCAACCCGGCTCCAGGCCCAGTTTTCCAGGAATGGCACGCCGTACCTCGCCGCGTAGCTGGGGACTTCGGTCTGGTAGATGGCCACACTGGGAATGCCCAGCTGGTGTGCCGCCTGTGCCGCCCGCCAGCCAAGGACGAAGGGCGAGGCGAGGTGGACAACGTCCGGTGCGTAGTCGGCAAGGATGCGCTTGACCCGGTACACACCGCCCATCGCCACCCGAACGTTTGCGTAGCCGGCCAGCGGCACCGCCGGCAGCCGGAGGACCTCCGCGCCCCGGACATGGCCCGGCGCTTCCCCGTCCAGCGTGGAAGGCGCGATCACCAGGACGTCGTCGCCCCGGTTCTCGAGGTGCTCCAGCACGCGCAGGATGGAATGCGTCACGCCGTTCATCAGCGGCAGGAATGATTCAGCAACAATTGCGATCCTCACCCCACTACGGTGGGCGGGCGGCGTTGCCGTGCGGGGGATTGGATATGACGTCGGGGGAAAGGATGCGTGAACAGCAGAACCCCTAACTCAAAAAAATTACTAAGTAGGCTTTGCATATGATGCTAAGCATGCTTAGTGTAGGAGTGCAGCCAACGCAGAGCCTCAAGCAACGGGGCGGAGGCCAGCGGCGGGAACTCCCGGTGCCGGGACATCCACATTGTTGGCAAAGCCCAGCGCAACGACACATCCAAGGAGACGTCATGCTCAACAGGGAAAACATTGAAAACCTGCTCACCAAGGGTGGCAATGTCATCGGTTCAGATGGCGAGAAGATCGGCTCCATCGGCCAGCTTTACGCGGACGACGACACGGGGGAGCCCACCTGGGTCACCGTCAAGACGGGCCTCTTCGGCACCTCGCAGTCCTTCATTCCCGTCGAGGGAGCACACAGCCAGGGAGACGACCTGGTGGTTCCCTACACCAAGGAGCACGTCAAGGACGCACCGCGCGTCGATGTGGACGGCCACCTCACCCCCGAGGAAGAAGACCGCCTGTACACCTACTACGAGCGTGGCGCCCGCACCTACTCGGACGCCCGCAATGACGACGTGGACACCCGGAAGGATGTCGACTTCCAGGGCGATGCAGACCTGAATGCCGGCACCCCCACCTCGGGTATTGGCCGCGACCACGACCTTGACCAGGACGCCACCGACCGCCACGCGGTGGGCCACGACACGTCCGGTCCTACTACGGACGACGCCATGACCCGTTCGGAGGAACGGCTCCACGTCGGCACCGAGCGTGAAACCACCGGACGGGCACGGCTGCGGAAGTACGTCACCACGGAAAACGTCACCAGGACTGTTCCCGTGCAGCGTGAAGAGGTCCGCCTGGAGCGCGAGCCCATCACCGACGCGAACCGGGGCGACGCCCTGGGCGGCCCGGACATCAGCGAAGAGGAGCACGAGGTCATCCTCCATGAGGAGCGCCCCGTCGTGGAGAAGGAAACCGTTCCGGTGGAGCGGGTCCGGCTGGACAAGGACGTCGTACAGGACGACGTCACGGTCAGCGAGGAAGTCCGCAAGGAGCACATTGACGCGGACGGCGTGGACCGGGACGCGCGCCGCTAGGCTCCACCGCCAACGTTTGGGTGCGCCGCCGAGGCGTCCTCGAACGGACAGCCGCTGAGTCAAGCGCACAGCACGCGACGCCGGGAGTCCACTGACGGGCTCCCGGCGTCGTTGTGCATGCGGAACTTTCTTGAACGCTGGTGCAGTCCCCGCGTACGGCGGAAACTGCACCAGCCAGTAGGACGAATATCTTCAGAACTTAGGGTTCTTCTTCATTCGCGGCTCCTGTTTCCCGGTTTACGGATTCCGGGCTATGGCCTGCGGGCCGCCGTCCTGGAAAACAGCCAGCCGGCAACAATCATTACGACGCCCAGGACCAGGTGTGCCCAGTTGTCCATCATGTTCAGGGCCAGGAAGTTCGCCGCTGAATCGACTCCGACAATGAGCCCGAAAATGGCCAGGACGATGTACAGTCCGCCTGCCCCCAGGAGGAAGTTCCGTGCCCCGTGTTCAGTCCGGGACATGGCCCAGCCGGTGGCACCGATGGCCAGCTGCACGACGTTAAGCAGCATGGACACCTGGAACAGCCCCAGGAACATGGCCTGCGACGCCGGTCCGAGGAACATCAGTTCGCTGTATTGGGTGGTGACACCCGGGATGAAGCCCAGGACACCGACCAGCATCAAAAGGATTCCCATTCCCATGCCGGCGTTTTGGACGTCTGCCCGGCCAAAATGGACGCCGTGTGCATGTGGGGATGCGGTAGTCATTTCTTCCCTCCAATCCACTCGTTGTGGACAGTTAAATTTTACGGCGGACCACTCCGAAAAGCGCCGGAACAGCGTGCTCCGGACTTCGGCCGATATAGCGGATGAGCCTGTCGTTCCCGGCCCGGACGCCCCTGCCGTGACACCATGGGGCACGATGAAAATGCGTGCTGACCAGACCGGAGACCGTGGCCTTCCCATGCCCTTATGGCTGCAGGGTGCCCTCGAAACGGCGCAGGCAGCCATCATTTCCGCGCTGGCGGTGATCGCCCCGATCATCGCCGTGTGGGCCACTGCCGGCTTCCAGAACAGCTCCTTCGATGTCCTGGCCCGGCTGGCGGGGCAGTCCTGGCTGCTGGTTCACGGAGTTCCGCTGGAACTCAGCGCCGCAGGTTCGGATGCCGCAGGCAACGGGGAATCCGGCGTTCTGTCGCTGATTCCGCTGGGCCTTACCTTGCTGCCTTTCCTCCTTGCGTGGCGGGCCGGCCGTCGCCTTGCCCGCGCTTCCTACACCGACCAGTTGTGGCAGGCATTGCTCGGCTCATGGGTTGTCTACGCCGCCTTCGGAACAGCCACCGGCTTCGTCTGCCGTACCCCGGATGTGGGCATCAATCCCTGGTTCGCCATGCTGATCCCGCTTATTCCCTACGCTCTCGGCATGGTGATTGGCGCCCGGCGGGAGGCCGGTTCCTGGAGCCGGCTCATTGGCGTCGACGCCGTGGACTGGATTTCCCGCACCAGCCAGCATTCGCGGTGGGCAGGCTCCTACCTTGCTTCCGCCGGCAAGGCCGGCTTTGTGGCCACCGTTTCAGCGCTGGCCCTGGCTGCCGTGCTGCTGGCAGTGGACCTGTTCATCCACTGGAACCTGGTGGTTGCCGTCTATGAGGCGCTCGACGCCGGCGCCGTAGGGGGTGCCGCCCTGACCATTGCGCAGCTCGGGTTCCTCCCCAACCTTGCGGTCTTCGCCCTGGCCTGGACGTCCGGCGCCGGCTTTGCCATGGGGATCGGTTCACAGGTGGGGCCCCTGGGGACCGCCGTCGGACCCCTGCCGTCCATTCCGGTGCTGGCCGCTATCCCCTCCGGGCCGCTGGACTACGCGTTTGTGGCCCTGATCGTCCCGGTGCTGGCGGGCGTGCTGGCTGGCTGGTGGTTCCTGCGCGAAGGCGAAAACCACTTCGATGAGTGGCTTTCCATCAAGGTCCGTGCCCGCTGGTTCACGGCTACAGTTTCGACCCTGGTGCTGGGGGTCCTTGCTGGGCTGGCAGCCGGGCTCCTGTCCTTCGGCCTGGCATGGCTGGCCCGCGGCTCGGCGGGAATCGGCCGCCTGACGGACATTGGTCCGGACCCGCTCTGGACTGCGGTGTGGCTGGCTGCGGAAGTGGCTGTCGGCGTCGTGATCGGTTACGCGGCCGGGCCGTGGCTGGAACGTGAGCAGGCGGCGTCGGTCGAGGACGCGGAACTGGTTTCCCGGGCTTAGGGGCAGCACTGCCGCATCTGCGCGAGGATGGTTAGGGGAGCTGCCGGGGCAGTGAGCTTTCCAGCTGGACCCGGCACGCCGACTGCGCCTGGTCCGTGAGCGCCCGTCCCATGCACGCCTGGTACTGGCGCACTTCGTCGAAGAACACGGCGGTGACCAGGATCAGCAGCACCATGATGGCGGACACCACCAGGCCGGAGATGGTGCCGATCAGGACCAGCCTGGATTCCTTCAGCTTCGCGGCCCGTACCAGGAGGACAATGCCCAGGGCCACACTGGCCGCCGTGAGGATCCCGGTCAGCCAGAGGTGGTTGACGTCCAGCTGGTAGACGAAGAAGGCGCCGAGCACCGAGATGACGAACATCCGGAACAGGGTATGGGTCTTGGACAGCGAGGCTTTGGCTGCCTCGCTGAGCGGCGGCCTGGTCCGCTGCTGCCCAGCCGGTTCGGGGGAGGTGTTCATGTTTTCCAGCCTACGCGAGCCTGCCCATAAGCTAGAGCCGTGCGCATCGTAGTCCTCGTTTCCGGTACCGGGTCCAACCTCCAGGCTGTCATTGATGCGGTCAGGGCGGGGGAGCTGGACGTGGAAATCGCGGCTGTGGGTGCCGACCGTCCGGGCACCTTCGGGGTGGAACGGTCCGCGGCCGCAGGGATCCCGACGTTCGTGGTTGACTTCAAGGCGTACCCGGACCGGGCCGCCTGGAATGCCGCGCTGACCGACGCCGTGGCCCGGTTCCAGCCCGATGTGGTGGTCTCCTCCGGGTTCATGCGCATCGTCAGCCCGGAGTTCATCGATGCCTTCAACGGCAAGTACCTGAACACGCACCCGGCACTGCTTCCGGCCTTCCCGGGCGCCCACGGGGTGCGGGACGCCATGGCCTACGGCGTGAAGGTCACCGGCTGCACCGTGCACTGGGCGGACGCCGGGGTGGATACCGGCCCCATCATTGCCCAGGAGGCCGTGGCCATCGAGGACTCCGACACCGAGGAAACCCTGCACGAGCGCATCAAAGTCGTAGAGCGCCGCCTGCTGGTGTCCACCCTGGCCTCCCTCGCCGCCGGACACCGCGCCGGCGCCTCGAACCTCCCCGCCTGACCCCTCCACCCCACCCAACTAGGTAGCAGCAGATGTCGGAATAGGGGCCCAAACCGACATCTGCTGCTACCTACTTGGAGAGCGGGGGCGCTCCTGTGGATAACTTCGGCAGTCCCGGGCGGAAATTTGCCACGATGAGCCATGAGAACTCCGCGGCCAATGCCAGACCTGCTTCCATCCGGCGCTTTTACTTTCCGGGAAGCGGCCGACGCCGGAGTTACAGTAGGGCGGCTGCGGCACCATTCCCTGGACACACCGAGCCGGGGGATCAGGCAGACGTTTCACCCTCGGCTTCCTGAGCAGGAGTCAATTGTCCGGCCGTTGACACTGGTCACCGGATTCTCTGCAGCCTCCCATGCGACGGCCTTCACGCTGTGGTCCTTCCCAGGGTTCCTCCCTGGTAAGGACGACCCCATTACCCACATCTCCAGGCCGGACACCAAAGCCATTCCGCGCCGTAGCGGAGTCCGGGGACACCGCGGCCAGTTTTTTGCTGACGAGGTCGTGACCCATAACGGCCTTCTGATCACCTCCCGGGTGAGGACCTGGTTGGACTGTTCCCGCAAGATGAGCATCGAAGAACTGACTGTTGTTGCCGATCACCTGCTGCGGATTCCGCGGCCGGACTTCGAGGGCAGGTCCGAGCCCCATGCAACCCGGGAGGATCTTGAGGAAATGCTCGACCGGCACAAGGGGACGCCCGGTATCAGGAAGGCCCGGGTTGCGGTTGACCGGTCCCGGGTAGGGGCGGACTCCGCGCAGGAAACCAGGCTGCGGCTTGCGCTGGAAGATGCTGAATTGCCCGAACCTCTGCTGAACATGGTCAGGGAGTTGGGTTCCGGCGTCGTCCGCCAACCCGACCTGAGCTATCCGGAACAGAAAGTAGCGGTGGAGTACGACGGCGAAGGGCATTCCGAGGCTGCTCAGATCGTCCGCGATATTGCCCGTGAAGAGGACTTTGCCCGGGCAGGCTGGCTGCTTGTGAGGATCTCGAAGCGGCACATGGAGAACGAGGCGCGGCCCGCCGTCGCCAAAGTCCGTTCGGCACTGCGAAACCGGGGCTGGTCGCCCAACTAGGTAGCAGCAGATGCCGGAATGCGGGCTCAAAGCGACATCTGCTGCTACCTAGTTGGGGTGGGGAAGGGGGTTACTCGAGGCGGCGCTGCTTGGTCTCCGGGGAGAAGAACGCCATCCACAGCACCGCGATCAGGACCAGCCCGCCGGCGAGGGCGAAGGATGTGGCCAGCCCCAGCTCGGGCCAGAAGTAGTTGGCGAAAATCAGCGGCCCGAAGCCGGCGCCCAGGCGGGAGAAGGTGGATGCCCAGCCGAAGCCGGTGCCGCGCAGTTCGGTGGGGTAGAGCTCGGACACGTAGGCGTACAGCACCGGGATGGCCACCTGCACCACGAACCCGAACACCAGCAGCCAGAACACCGCCGCCGTGGGGATGTCCACCACAAAAGCCACGATCACCAGGGTCAGCGCGGACAACGGGCCGGTGATGGCCAGGATCCATTTGCGCCCAACCCGTTCCACCAAGAGGGCGGCCACAACAACACCCAGAAGCCCGACGGCGGCCATGGACGCCGTGGTGACGAACGCCTTGTACTCTGCGAACCCGGCGCCGATCAGGATCCTGGGCATCCAGGTCAGTGACAGGTAGTAGACCAGCAGGATGCTGAAGAACAGTGCCCAGGCCGTGGCAGTAATCTTCCAGTTGAACTGCCAGACCAGCCTCAGCTGGTGCCAGGCGCTGCCGGCCGAGAGCCGTGGCACTTCCTTGGCGTCGGGCAGGCTGTAGGCGCGGGGTTCCGCACCGGTCGCGGCCACCAGCCCGTCGATGACCTTGGCCGCCTCCTCACGCCGGCCCTTGCGGATCAGGAACAGCGGGGACTCCGGGACGCTGCGCCGGACCCAGAACACCAGCAGGGCGGGCAGGACCATCACCAGCATGGTGAGCCGCCAGTCGCCGTACAGGGCCACGAGCCCGGCCGACACAAAGCCCGCCAGGGCTGCCCCCACCGGCCACCAGCCGTCCATCGCCGTGAGGACCTTGCCGCGCTGCTTGCGGGGGGTGAACTCACCCACCAGTGCGTAGTCCACCGGGATGCAGCCGCCCAGGCCGAACCCGGCCATGAAGCGGAACACGCAGAACCAGATGAAGTCGGGGGAGAAGGCGCCCAGGACGGTGAAGAGCGAGAAGATCAGCAGCGTGGCCGTGAAGGCCTTCTTGCGTCCGATGGTGTCGGCGATGGTGCCCCACACAAACGCGCCCACGGCCATGCCGATCAGGTTCGAGGTCCCCACCCAGGCCACCTCGCCAGGGGAAAGGGCCCAGTGGGTTGAGAGCAAAGGAATGAGGATGCCGTTGAGCGTCACGTCCCAGGCATCGAACATGAAGCCGAGGCCGCCGATCAGAAAGATCTTGCCCTGGACTTTCCATCGCCAGGGCAGTTCCTGGACCACCTGTTCGCCGCTCGGCACAGTGGTGTAAGTATTCATCGCAGCCTCCTGGGAAAACTTTAGCCGGGCGTACTGGGGTTCACACTCCGGCCGACTCGCGGGGCAACCTCCGCTTCGGGATAAACTGGGCCGTATCCCCACCAACCGCGGCACTGTTCCGCGAGATAAGACGGAGACATTTGTGAGCTTCACGCAGCATGAGCGCGTATCCATCGACCGTGTTCCCATCCGCCGGGCACTGATCTCGGTTTACGACAAGACCGGTCTGGAGGAGCTCGCGCAGGGCCTGCATGCAGCGGGGGTGAAGCTCGTGTCCACCGGCTCCACGGCCAAGAAGATTGCCGCCGCAGGCATTCCGGTCCAGGAAGTCGAGGAAGTCACGGGTTCACCGGAGATGCTGGACGGCCGGGTCAAGACCCTGCACCCGCGCGTGCACGGCGGCATCCTGGCGGACCGCCGCGTGCCAGCCCACATGGACACGCTCACCCAGATGGAGATCGAACCCTTCGACCTCGTGGTGGTGAACCTCTACCCGTTCGTGGAGACCGTCAAGTCCGGCGCCGCCCAGGACGACGTCGTCGAACAGATCGACATCGGAGGCCCCGCCATGGTGCGTTCCGCCGCGAAGAATCACGCCGCCGTCGCCATTGTGGTGGACCCGTCCTTCTACGGCCAGGTGGTCACCGCGGCCGCTGAGGGCGGCTTTGATTTGAAGACACGACGCCAGCTGGCCGCCAAGGCGTTCGCCCACACGGCCTCCTACGACAACGCCGTGGCCACCTGGACCGCGAGCCAGTTCCTCGACGAAGACGGCGACGGCGTCATCGACTGGCCCGCCTACGCCGGCCTGTCCCTGGAGCGGTCCGAGGTGCTGCGGTACGGCGAGAACCCGCACCAGCAGGCTGCCCTGTACGCGGACAAGGCTGCCCCGGTGGGCATTGCCCAGGCTGACCAGCTGCACGGCAAGGCCATGAGCTACAACAACTTCGTTGATGCGGACGCCGCCCTGCGCGCCGCCTACGACTTCAGCGAGCCCGCCGTGGCCATTATCAAGCACGCCAACCCCTGCGGCGTTGCCGTGGGTTCCGCCGATGCCGCGGACCCGATCGCCGACGCCCACGCCAAGGCCCACGCCTGCGACCCTGTCTCGGCTTTCGGCGGCGTGATCGCAGCCAACCGCCCGGTCACCGCGGCCATGGCCAATACCGTCAAGGACATCTTCACCGAGGTTGTCATCGCGCCGGGCTTCGAACCGGAGGCCGTGGAGATCCTGTCCAAGAAGAAGAACATCCGCCTGCTCGCCCTGCCGGAAGGCTACGGCCGCTACCCCACGGAGTTCCGCCAGGTCTCGGGCGGCATGCTGGTCCAGGTCAGCGACAAGGTGGACGCTGACGGCGACAACCCCGCCAACTGGACACTGGCTGCGGGTGAAGCCGCCGACGACAAGACGCTCGCGGACCTCGCCTTCGCCTGGACCGCCTGCCGCGCGGCGAAGTCCAACGCCATCCTCCTCGCCCAGGACGGCGCTGCCGTGGGCATCGGCATGGGCCAGGTCAACCGCCTGGACTCCTGCCGCCTGGCCGTGGAGCGGGCCAACACCCTCGGCGTGACGGTGGAGTCCGACGTCGAAGGTGCGGGCGGTGCCTCGAACACCAGCGGTGCCGCCGCGCCTGCCCGCGCACGCGGTGCCGTTGCTGCGTCTGACGCCTTCTTCCCGTTTGCCGACGGCCTGCAGATCCTGATCGACGCCGGCGTCCGCGCCGTGGTCCAGCCCGGCGGTTCCGTCCGGGACGAGGAAGTTATTGCCGCAGCCAACGCGGCCGGCGTCACCATGTACTTCACCGGGGCGCGCCACTTCTTCCACTAATCCTCACCGGCACCCTAGCCTCGCTGCGTCCGCACCGGCTCCCTGCTCTCGCAAGCTCGGGGCCGGGGCCCTCGCCGGGAGCGGCTCCACGGCCAGGGAACCCTGCCGGCGTGGGCCCATCATCGATTGCTCCGTACCTGCCGTTTTCGCATCCGAGAACGTCAGTTACAGAGCAATCGATGAGTTAAGGACGACGGCGCCCGCCCCGCGAAGGGGACGGGCGCCGTCGTCGTTTCCAGGCCTTGTCCTACTCAGGGGTGCCGGACCCCTGGCCACCAGCGTCCGCGCCCCTCTGCTTGAGGCGCGGACCCTCCGCCGGAAGCCGCAGCTCCCGGGGCTTGGCCCCCGCCATCCGTTCCGCTGTCCAGTACTCGACGATCTCCTCGTGCGTCTGGTCCAGTTCGGCGTGGCTGACGGGTTCCTGGCCGGACGGGGTGTCTCTAGGAGGTTGCTGCACTGGCGTAGGTCTGCTGGATGACGGATCCCCAGTACGGGCCGTACATCACAGCGGAGCGGTTGTAGCCATAGCTGTTGACGGAGTTCTGGACGCCCGAAGAGCTGGTGCCAATGAACCACGGGCCGCCTGAGGAGCCGCCGGTCATGTCGCAGGGGATGCCCTGGGTTCCAAACTGCGGGTTGTTGGGATCGTTCGTGGCCGTTCCGGTGCAGCTCTTGAGGGTCTGGCCGTTAAAAGGCGATGCCGCGGGGTAGCCGAAGGACTTGTAGGTGAGCCCGCGGGCCTCGTTGAACGCCACGCCGGAACCGCCGACAACATCAGTGAGGGTCTGGCCGTTCAGCGTGTTCATCACGGCAAAGCCGGTGTCGTAAGCCATGTCCCCGTTGGCGCTCCACTGGGTGGGGGCGTGGAGGGATTTGGCGGTCCACTTGCCATAGGGCTCGGCGCCGTTCTCGTAGGCCGGCACAAACGCGAAGTTGGTGGCGAAGGCTCCCGGTCCCTCGTTGAGGCAGTGGCCCGCCGTGGACACGGTGCTTTCATTGGCGGAGGTTACGGCGTTGCCGGAGCAGACGTAGTTCGAGCCGGCCAGGGTGAAGAAGACCTTGCCGATGTGCTTGACCGGCGCCTCGCTCTGGGCGATGGTGGGCTTGCCCTTGGTGGCCTTGACCTCAGACTTCTTGCCCTTTTCCACGAGACCGGCGTTGGAGCGGTTGCCGCGTTCCAGGGCCTTGCCCGCGAGGACGTCACCGGGGATGGCGCTCTGCATCCGGTCGGCCGTCCAGTAGTCGGCCACGCCCGCGGCATCCACGACAGTGCTGGTGACGGATGGGCTTGCCTTGTCCTCCGCCGGAGCAGCGGTGGCTCCGCCGGCGGAGGTGAGTGCCAGAACGGCAGCGGCTGAGAGGCTCAGGAAGCCGGTAGCCAGAGACCTGGTGCGAGTCATTATTGTCCTGTCGTAACGGGGAGATAGCCCCGGAAAGGGGCGGAGTGACCCTGCGAATTTATCGCCATATGACAAGTTTGTAAATAGTAGTGACGTATCATGTATGGCCGTCAGTGGCCTGCCGGGATGCCCAGGTGAGGAAAGCGCGACGGCGGATGGGCGCCCCAGGTGCGTGCCGGCGTCGTCCGTTCTCCATCGCTGTAATCCTGCCCGTGCCGGGGGTAACGCTGCAGTCCCGGTAGGGGTGAAATCCCTGCGCTCGGGTAAGTTGTACATGGTGAAATAGACCGAATTTTCACAACCAAGCCGACCCACAGGGAGACGCCCGCGCATGTCCAAGATTATCTACACCCACACCGACGAAGCGCCGATGCTGGCTACCTATTCGTTCCTGCCCATCATCGAGGCGTTCGCCTCGACAGCAGGTGTGGAGGTGGAGACCCGCGACATTTCGCTCGCCGGCCGCATCATCGCCGTCTTCGGTGACTACCTGACCCCCGAGCAGCAGATCGGTGACGCCCTTGCTGAACTCGGTGAGCTGGCAAAGACGCCGGAAGCGAACATCATCAAGCTGCCCAACATCAGCGCTTCCATCCCGCAGCTGAAGGCCGCCATTGCCGAGCTGCAGGAACAGGGCTACGCCCTCCCGGACTACCCGGACAACCCCTCCTCGGACGAGGAGACCGCCATCCGCTCGCGCTACGACAAGATCAAGGGCTCCGCCGTGAACCCGGTCCTGCGCGAAGGCAACTCGGACCGCCGCGCACCGCTGTCCGTCAAGAACTATGCACGCCAGAACCCGCACTCCATGGGTGCCTGGACCGCTGACTCGAAGACCAACGTGGCCACCATGGGCCAGGACGACTTCCGTTCCAACGAGAAGTCCGTGGTTGTAGAGTCCGAGGGCACCATCGCCATCCAGCTGGTCCGCGAGGACGGCTCGGTCAAGGTCCTGAAGAAAGCCTTCCCGGTCCTGGCCGGCGAGGTCATCGACGGCACCGTGATGCGCGCCGCCGCCCTGGACGAATTCCTGAAGGCGCAGGTTGCCCGCGCCAAGGAAGAGGGCGTGCTGTTCTCCGCCCACCTCAAGGCCACCATGATGAAGGTTTCGGACCCCATCATCTTCGGCCACGTGGTCAAGGCCTACTTCTCCGAACTGTTTGAGACCTACGGCAAGCAGCTCTCCGCCGCCGGCATCAGCCCCAACAACGGCCTGGCCGCCATCCTGAGCAGCCTCGAGGACCTGCCCGAGGACGTTCGCGAAGGCGTGCAGAACCTCATCAAGAAGGGCCTCGAAGAAGGTCCCGCCCTGGCCATGGTGGACTCGGACAAGGGCATCACCACCCTGAACGTCCCCAGCGACGTCATCGTGGACGCCTCCATGCCCGCCATGATCCGCAGCTCCGGCCACATGTGGGGCCCGGACGGCAAGGAAGCCGACACCCTGGCCGTCCTGCCGGACAGCTCCTATGCCGGCATCTACCAGGTGGTCATCGATGACTGCCGTGCCAACGGCGCCTACGATCCCACCACCATGGGCACCGTGCCGAACGTCGGCCTCATGGCGCAGGCCGCCGAGGAATACGGCAGCCACGACAAGACCTTCGAAATCCAGGAAGCCGGCACCGTCCAGATCGTGGACGGCTCCGGGAAGGTCCTGGTTGAACACCAGGTTTCCGAGGGCGACATCTGGCGCGCCTGCCAGACCAAGGACCTGCCCATCCGCGACTGGGTCAAGCTGGCCGTGACCCGCGCCCGTGCCTCCCAGACTCCGGCCGTGTTCTGGCTGGACGAGGAGCGCGCCCATGACGCCAACCTCATCGCCAAGGTCAACGAGTACCTGAAAGAGCACGACACCGAGGGCCTGGACATCCAGATCATGTCCCCGGTCAAGGCGATTGCCTTCACCCTGGACCGCATTCGCAAGGGTGAGGACACCATCTCGGTGTCCGGCAACGTGCTCCGCGACTACCTCACGGACCTGTTCCCCATCCTTGAGCTGGGCACCAGCGCCAAGATGCTCTCCGTTGTTCCGCTGATGAACGGCGGCGGGCTGTTCGAAACCGGCGCCGGCGGGTCTGCCCCCAAGCACGTCCAGCAGCTGCTCAAGGAAAACCACCTGCGCTGGGACAGCCTGGGTGAGTTCCTGGCCCTGGCCGTCAGCTTCGAGCACCTGGCCACCACCACCAACAACGCCCGCGCGCAGGTCCTGGCCGACACACTGGACCGCGCCACGGGAACGTTCCTGCTGGAGAACAAGTCGCCCAGCCGCCGTGCCGGCGAGCTGGACAACCGCGGCAGCCACTACTTCCTGGCCCGCTACTGGGCCGAGGAACTGGCCAAGCAGACGGACGACGCCGACCTGGCCGCCTCCTTCAGCTCCATCGCCGGAGAGCTTGCCTCCAAGGAAGAGGCGATCGTCGGCGAGCTGGCTGAGGTCCAGGGCTCGCCGGTGGACATCGGCGGCTACTACCACCCGGACGACGCCAAGGCTTCTGCCGTGATGCGTCCTTCGGCAACACTCAACAAGGTCATCGCAACCCTGAGCTAGGCCTGCAGCAACGCGGCGTTCCGGATATCCGGAACGCCGCTTTCGTGTTTTCAGGGTAGGCGCAAAGCTTGTGACCGCAGGAATCGTTGCTAGGGTACTAAGTACGCTTAGTATCTCGGTTTGCGCCGATGACTGCTGAGGTTGCCGATCCTGAGGAGAAAAAATCGTGCCAGAAGACAGCAACATCCAGATTCCCGGCGTCCCCGCCAGCGAACCTGCCAGCCTCCAGGAACCTACCACCCCACGCGAACCGCTGCCGCCGAAGCCGGACCAGCAGGCACCGGAGGCTGTGTCGCCGACCGGAAGCCCTACCGGCGCGCCGGCCACTGCCCGTGCCCAGTCCGGACAGTACCTGACCACCGCGCAGGGGCTCCGCCTCGGCGATACGGACCACTCGCTGAAGGCCGGTTCCCGGGGCCCCATCCTGCTGCAGGACCACCACCTGCGCGAAAAGATCACCCACTTTGACCATGAACGCATCCCCGAGCGTGTGGTCCACGCCCGCGGGGCGGGAGCCCACGGTGTGTTCCGTTCCTACGGGACCGCGGCCAACATCACCCGGGCAGGCTTCCTGGCCAAGGACGTGGAGACGCCCGTCTTTGTCCGTTTCTCAACCGTGCTCGGCTCCCGCGGCTCCGCGGACACGGTCCGCGACACCCGCGGTTTCTCCACCAAGTTCTACACGGACGAGGGCACGTATGATCTCGTCGGCAACAACATCCCGGTCTTCTTCATCCAGGACGGCATCAAGTTCCCGGACATCGTCCATGCGGCGAAGCCGCACCCGGACCGGGAGATCCCGCAGGCCCAAAGCGCCCACGACACCTTCTGGGACTTCGTCTCCCTGCACACCGAGGCGCAGGCCCACACCATGTGGAACATGTCCGACCGCGGCATCCCGCGTTCGTACCGGACCATGGAGGGCTTCGGCGTGCACACGTTCAGGTTCGTGAACGCCGAGGGCCGGACAACCCTGGTGAAGTTCCACTGGAAGCCCAAACAGGGCGTCCATTCGCTGGTGTGGGAGGAAGCGCAGATCATCAACGGCATGGATCCTGACTTCCACCGCCGCGACCTCGCCGACGCCATCGAAGCAGGCGCCTTCCCTGAGTGGGAGCTGGGTGTCCAGACCTTCCCGGACACCGAGGACCAGATGTTCGAAGGCATCGACCTGCTGGATCCCACCAAGTTCGTCCCCGAGGAACTGGCCCCGGTCCAGCCCATCGGCGTCATGACGCTCAACGCCAACCCCACCAACTACTTTGCCGAAACCGAACAGGTGGCCTTCCACCCGGGCCATCTGGTGCCCGGGATCGACGTCACGAACGATCCGCTGCTGCAGGTGCGGCTGTTCTCCTACCTGGACACCCAGATCTCCCGGCTGGGCGGGCCGAACTTCGCCCAGATCCCCATCAACCGGCCGCAGGCTCCGGTGAACGATATGCTGCGCGACGGCATGCACCAGCAGGCGGTCCACGGTGGAGCGGCCCCTTACCGGCCCAACTCGCTTGACGGCGGCTGCCCGTTCCTGGCCGGCCAGGATGTGGGGGCCTTCATCGACGTGCCGGAGGAACTGGCCGCATCCATCAAGGAGCGGAAGAACCCGGCGTCCTTTGACGACCACTTCAGCCAGGCACGGCTCTTCTTCCGCAGCCTCAGCCCGGTGGAGCGGGACCATGTCATCCAGGCCTACACGTTCGAACTGGGCAAGTGCTACGAGAAGTCCATCCGCGAACGCCAGCTCGCGGCACTGGCCAACGTGGACGCGGAACTGTGTGCCGCCGTCGCCAAGGGACTGGGCCTTCCCGCACCGGAGGCAACCGAACAGGTACCGGACTCGGACCCCAGCCCCGCGCTGTCCCAGATAGGCGGGACCTGGCCGGTTGCCGGCAGGGTTGTGGGCATCCTTGCGGACGCTGACAGCGACCTGGCAGCCGTGAACGCGGCACGGAAGGCGCTGGACGCGGAGGGCATTGTCCCGCTGGTCATCGCCCCGGCGGGCGGCTTCCTTGGACCAGAGAACGACGGCGGGGTCCCCGTCCAGCGGACCTACCTCACCGCACGTTCCACCGAGTTCGACGCCGTGATCGTCGCGGCGTCCGCGGCGCCGGCTCCCGACGCCGCGCCCGGACTCGATGCCAAGGCAGGCACTCCCGGCGGAGGCACCGACCCGCGGGCAGTGCTGCTGCTCACGGAAGCGTACCGGCACGCAAAGGCAATCGGCACCTGGAATTCCGGCGCCGAAGCCCTGGCCGCAGCGGGCATCCCGCAGGACACCCCGGGCATCGTGTCCGCGGACGACGCCGAGTCACTGGTCTCTGAGCTGACCGCGCTGCTGGCCGCCCACAGGGTGTGGGAGCGGTTCCCGGCCTCGGCGGCCCAATCCTGAGCGGGCTGGCCGCTGACGCAGCACCCGGGGCGACGCCGCATTGGCTGACTGGGCTCAGCGGCTGACCCAGGGCACCGCCCGGTAAAGCCATTTTCAGGAAGGGAGCGCCGCCGTCGTTATGACGGGCGCTCCCTTCCGCATGTGGCGTCAGTCGTTGCCTTTGCCCTTGCCCTCGTTGTCTTTCTTGTCGTCGTCCTTCCCGGCCTCCGGCGCCGGCGCAGGGGCAGGGGCCGGCGCCTCGACGGCTGGCGGGGGAGTGGCCGCAGCTGCCTGCTCCGCGGCGATCCGTGCCTCTTCGGCTGCCTTGTCCGCCGCAGCCTTCTCCGCTGCTGCGATGGCTTCGTTCAGGTCTGCACGGACGGCCGTGGCAATCGTGGTGATGCTCCGGCGGCGTTCGTGGGAAATCTGTCCTTCAGACTGGGCCGCTTCCAGTTCAGCCTCAAGTCCCTCCAGCGCCAGCAGGGCTGCGGCGGGATCGTTTTCCGACGACGCCTGGGTAACCTCGAGGACGCGTGCCTGCAGCTGCCGCGCCGCCTCCCGCTCGAGGCCGGCCTCCGTTGTGCCGCAGCCGGTCAGCAGTGCGGCCGCCACGATGGCACCGGACCACGCGAGAACAGACGCGCGCCCAGCGGGGGAAACCAGCCTCACGGTTCCACGCTCTTCTGGAGTTCCTCAAGGTGCTCGCCCAGGACACCGGTCACCGTGGGGTAGGGCACGACGTCGGCCGGCGACTGGGCGGACAGTGTCATCAGCGCTGCAGCCACCGCGGCCGCCACCACCACCAGGGCCAGTACTGCCGCCAGCCAGAACCGCTTTGTCCGTTTCTTGCTGTCCTTCGCCCGGTCCTGGTTCAGGGCTTCGTGCGCTGTTCCCGGAACCTGCCCGACAGCGAGGGAAGCATCAGGCCCTGCCGCCTCCCGCAGCTCATCCACAGATTCCTCGGCGGTAATGGACGGCGGATGGAAGGGCATTGCGGGCAGCACCCGGGTGGTCTCCGGCGCAAGTTCACCTGGCGTGGATGCCGGTGAAACCAGCGCCTGGCGCAAGGCCGTTTCGATGTCAGCGGCGGCAGGCCGCTCGAGCGGCTCGATGGCGGTCATGGAGCGGATGAGGTCGGCCCATTCAGAGGGCAGGTCCTCGGGGATTTCCGGTGCGCGGTGCAGGCGCGCCACCGCCGATTCCACCGCGCTGCCCGGGTATTCCACGGTGCCCTTGATGCATTCAAGCAGCACCAGGCCGAGGGAGTAGATGTCGGTGGAGGGGCCGAGGGGTTTGCCCAGCGCCTGCTCGGGACTGAGATAAGCGGCTGTGCCCACCATTGTTCCCGTCGCGGTCAACCGGGTTGCGTCCACGATCCTGGCGATGCCAAAGTCGGTGAGCTTGGGCCGCAGCGGTTCACCGGGGCGTATCTGGACCAGCAGGATGTTGCCGGGTTTGATGTCCCGGTGGATGACGCCGAGGCCGTGGACGTACGCCAGGGCGTCGGCGATGCCGGCACCGATGACTGCCAGTTCCTCCAGCGGCACGGTGCTGTGCCGGATCCGGGCACGCAGGTCTTGGCCTTCCACGAGTTCCATGGTCAGGAAAGGCCTTGGCTCGTCAGGGATCCGGGTATCGATCCCGGCGTCGAACAACGTCACCAGGCCGGGGTGGTTCAGGGTTGCCAGAAGCTGGATTTCCGCTTCCTGGCGCTTGAGTTCATCGGCGTCGGGGGCTTGGGGAGCGAAGAGCTTGAGGGCCACGTCGCGGCCCAGATTTTCGTCGCGGGCACAGTAGACCGACGACATACCGCCGCGGCCAATCACCTCACCCAACCGGTAACGTCCGCCGACCACTTCATTCTTGATGGAGCTAGGCGATTCCGCCACCATGACCCGTTCCTCCCGGTGCGCTGCGGCACTGTCGTACCTCAAATTATACGGGCGGTGGAGTAAAGGGACGATTCACCCGGTGCCTCCGTGCTGCCGCACATCGGTGGTCCGGCGGCAAAAGGTGGGCCTTTCGCCGCCGGACCACCGTTCACAAGGACATGTGTGCTGAATACATGTTGTGCGTGGTCTTGGTTGGTGTTGTGCGGACCTCCTTTCCTTCAGCCCGCACCGTTGCCGCCGCTTCAGGCGCGTGGTGCAGGCACACTCAGCAGGTGGCCGGCGCTACGACATCCTCCGCTTACGAAGCATCAGGAGTCCTGCCACCAGAAGCAGGAGGGCGAGGGGCGCCAGGGAGGCATCCACACCCGTGTTTGCCAAAGCAGTGGCCCCCTGGGCCGGGGTGCTGCCGGTGCCTGCACGGGTGTCCACAGCAATGGCACCGCCCACTGCGGTGGAACCGGCGGCAGGTGCTGTGGAGTTTCCGTCGGTCAAGGTGCCAGTGCCACTTCCGTTGCCCGTGGTACCCGTAGTCCCCGCGGTTCCGTTGTCAGCGCCGGGATCCGAGGTTCCGGAATCAATGGTGCCGACGCCGTCCGTGGTGCCGTTGCCCGGGTCCGTGGTGCCGGGGTTGTCGGTTCCCGGTGTTGCCGTTCCCGGGTTTTCGGTGCCGGTGCCGGTGCCCGTGCCGCCGATGGAGAGGTCAACGGCGGCATCGATAACGGCGCCGCTGCCGCCGGTGGTGTCGCCGCCGATGGTGGCATCTACGTTGGCGTCGACAAGTTCCCCGTTACCGGTGGTGGTATCGCCGCCGATGGTGAGGTCGATGTTGGCGTCGACAAGTTCCCCGTTACCGGTGGTGGTGTCGCCGTCAATGGCGGCATCCACGTTGGCGTCGACGATCTGGCCGGTGCCGCTGGTTCCGCCGCTGGTGAGGTCGACGTTGGCGTTGGCGAGTTCGCCGGTGGTGCCCGTGCCGCCGATGGTGAGGTCGACGTTGGCGTCGGCGAGTTCGCCGGTGGTGCCGGTGCTGGTTCCGCCGATGGTGAGGTCGGCGTTGGCGTTGGCGAGTTCGCCGGTGGTGCCGGTGCTGGTGCCGCCGATGGTGGCATCTACGTTGGCGTCGACAAGTTCCCCGTTACCGGTGGTGGTATCGCCGCCGATGGTGAGGTCGGCGTTGGCGTCGACGATCTCGCCGGTGCCGCCGAGCGCAAGGTCGACGACGGCCGCGGCTGCGAGGCCAGTGGCGTCCGTCGTCGCGCCGGTGGCGCCTCCAAGCGCGACGTCGGCCGCGACGGCAGCATCCGCTGAAACGGACGGCGTTGGGTCACCCAGCTGGCCCAACGACGTCGAGTCAACGGACGCCGCCGCCGAGATGAGGGCAGATGCGGAAAGGTCCGATCCGCTGGTGGTGTCCGCGGCATGTGCCGCAGTGCAACTGAGGGCTAGGAGCCCGCCTGCAAAGAGGGTGCCGAGCATTCCCCGGCGAAGGTTCGAGTTCATGGTGATGTCTCCTGAAAAGTTGAGTACAGGCTGCTTCTCGGCAACCCGGATGGCCGCTTTCTGCCGCAAGGGCAGGCTGGCATCAACTAGTCAGGAGATGAACCGGGGTCGAAAGACACCGGTGCGGGGGCATGCTCGGAGAACTCACCGGCAAGGACAACGCCGGTCGTTGGAAGGTTGAGGTCGAGGGGGCTTAGCCATGCCGCGGCCCCGGAGGAAGGGGCAGAAGTAGTGCTGCTTCCTGTGCCGGAGCCAGGGGCGGGAGGAGCCTGGGCAGGGGCGGGCGATGGGTCTGCCGCACCCGGCTGCTCCTCGGCAGCATCCAGCACCAATACCGCAGTTTGAAGTGCCGCGTGAGTGGTGGCTACGTCCACCGGACCCGCTGCGGAGGTGCCGGTTCCCGTGACCTCAAAACTGCCGGTGGCAGCTAGTTCAGCCGACACCGCAGGTGCCGTCGCCATAGCCACATTGGTTGGAGCAAGGGCGTCTACCGCGCCAGGTACAGCTTCAGACGGCACCTCGACAGCCGGTACCGTTACGGGGAGTTCCGGAAGCACTGGCCTGGCGGATACCAGCTCTTCAACGGGCTGCAGGGCCGGCTCCAGGACCGGAAGTACTTCGGTCACAGGTGGAACTACCGCTTCCACGGCTTCCGCCACCGCCACGTCCACAGATTCGGCGATGGGAACGGCTATGACCGACACCGTTCCCGCAGGGATGACGTTGCTGATAACGGGTACCGACGAAACAATCTGGTCCGCGATTCCGGAAACCTCTCCCGCGAGGGGCTGCAGCAGCCCCGTCGACGAGTCCGGCGCCGGTAATGAGGAGGCGGCGGGTGCGGGATCAGCAAGACTGGCCGTGGAAAGGGGCAGCTCTTCCGCCACCGACGATACTGAACTGGTGACGCCCCCCAACAGGGAAGTTGCATCCTGCAGCGTGTCTGCCGAAGCAGTTGATGCCGATAAGGTCAGCCACGTGAGGGTGGCGGCGCCTGCAAGGAACACCGGCCGAAAGGCACGCCACGGCGAGCGACTACCAGCCATGCGTACCACCCCCAGTACTGATGCATTCGACGATGGCTACAGCCTAAGACCGAATGTTGCGGGAAGTCTAGGGTCTGCCTAAACAACTCGACAAATCTGAAAACTTCATAGCTCAGGAATTACAGAGCCGACGGAACTCGTCATAATCGGCATTTGATCGAAGCTCCCGGGGTGAAGCTCAGTGCCGGTCGTTCGGATAGCTGACCCCCAGCTGCGCACGAACGCCGTCAAAGAGGCGCATTGTATTCAGGGTGTCCTCGAGCGGCATCACCGGGCTTTCCGTAAGTCCCTGCTGGATGCAGCGGGTAACTTCGCGCAGCTCGTAAACGTATCCGCGGCCCACCGGCTCAAAGGCTTCAGCCCTGCGGGAGTCCCAGCCTGTGGAAACCGTCAGTTCACTGGGATTGTTAATGGAGCCCACGCTTTGCAGGTATCCAAGGCTGCCCGCCACTGTGGCGGTCCTGGGGCCATGCGCCAGGAGCGAGGACGTCAGCTGCACCTGCGCACCGTGGTTGTATCCCAATGTCAGCGCGTTCTGGGCGTCCACGCCGTCGTCATTGATGAACCCGCTGGCACTCACTGTCTGCGGGAAGCCCAGTGTGCCCAGCGCCCACAGGAGCGGGTACACCGAAAGGTCCAGCAGCGCGCCGCCGCCGTCCTTCCTGGCCCACAACCTGGCGGTAGGGGAGTACGGGGCCGGGAAACCAAGGTCTGCCGTGACCCAATGGATGTCGCCGAGCTCGCCAGACGCGGCAATCTCGAACGCCCGCTGCATGCTCGGCAGGAAACGGCTCCACACTGCTTCCATGAGGAACAGGTTGCGGGTCCTGGCAACGTCGATGAGCTCTGAGGCTTCCCGGGCGTTGATGGTAAAGGCCTTTTCGCACAGGACGTGTTTGCCGGCGTTGAGCGCCGCGAGGACGATCTCGTAGTGCTGGGCGTGGGGCGTCGCAACATAGACGACGTCCACCTGCTCGTCCGCGAGCAGCCGCTGGTAGCCGGGCACGCCGCCTTCGTCACCGTAGGCCTTTGCGAAGTCATAGGCCACCGCAAAGGCATCAGCCGTGTCCTGGCCCCGTGAACTGACGGCATACAGCTCGGCATCTGCCAGCAGGGCCAGGTCCTGCGACACCGAGCGGGCGATCCCGCCCGTGGCGATGATCCCCCAGCGCAGGGGAGAACCGGTAGAGGATCGGGGGTCCTGGTCGGACTGGGTGGACAGCCATGGCTTGGCGATGGGGGCACTCATGGTGACCATCCTCTCATTGAGGTGAGCGAGGGTTCAGTTATGACCTGCAGTAAGTGCGAGAGCGTCGGGCAACTTGTGAGAATGCCGGGCAGCGCGTTGTGACAAACCCTTGACAGCATTGTCGCGGGAGACATAAGAATAGAGAACCGCCACTGGAAACCGTTTTCTTGCGCGGCGGCTACCCTTCCATGATCCGCACCCACCTAGGCATGTGGTCTGTTTGGCATGCCGGAAAAAGGGCCAATGACGTCCGCACACACACCAGACCTACCACCTCAGCCGTCCGGAGCAGGTTCCGCATAGGAGCAGGAGTCGCTGCCTCCGCCTCCGCACTTGCGCTCGCAGCGGGGCTGGCAGTGGCCGCTCCTGCAACCGCGGGTATGGCACCCGCCAGTCCGGCACCGACCGGAGGAGGCGTTATCCGGGCGGACGACGCGGCACCCACGGGGTGGGCCGCCGTCGGCAGCGGTACCGACGGCGGTGCGGGGGCACCCGCTGCGAACCGCTACGAAGTCAGCACACTCGCCGGACTCAAGGCTGCGCTGGCCAATAACGGCGAGCCCAAGGCGCCCAAGATCATCTACGTCAACGGGACCATTGACGGCAACCAGACGCCCGATGGCCGCGTCCTGGGGGAGCAGGACTACGCGCCGGGGTATGACATCGACAAGTACATATCCTGCTTCGGACCGGAAGGAGAGGTTTGGAGCGACCAGACCCATGAGTACTGCAAGAAGCAGAGGCAGCTCCGCCAGACCGGCAGCAACAACATGAAGCGGCAGATCGAAGTAAGCCTGCCCAGCAACACCACCCTGATTGGCCTGGGTGCCGATTCAGGTTTCGTTGGCGCCAACATCGTGATACTCAGCGCCACCAACGTGGTGATGCGCAACCTCAGCGTCGAGGCACCGGTGGACTTCTTCAGCACCTGGTCCCCCGACGACGGGGACGGTGCCTGGAACGCGAGGTTCGACGCCGTATCTTCCGTTACCTCTGACCATCTGTGGATAGACCACGTCCGGCTGACCGACGGGCGGTTCCCCGACAGCGAGGCGCCCCTCGGTCCCGACGGCAAGCCGGCCAACCGGCACGACGGCCTCCTGGACCTCAAGGACGGCACCGATTACGTGACCATCTCCAACAGCAAGCTTTCCAACCATGACAAGACCATGCTGCTCGGGTCAGGGGACGAACATGTGGACAAGGACGGCGGGAAACTGCGCGTCAGCTACATCGGCAACCACCTCGAAAACATCCAGCAGCGCGGTCCGCGGGTACGGTTCGGGCAGGTGCATGTGCTGAACAACTACTTTGTGGCCAGCACAGAGCACCCGCAATACCCCATGATCAGCGAGGGCCAGGGTGGTAACAGCTACTTCCTGGGTGCAGGCTACGAGTCGCGGATCTACTCCGAGCGCAACGCCTTCGACTACTCCGGACCCGGGGCTGACAAATCAATCATGGTGAGCAGCTACAACGGACACCGTTTCAAGGACATCGGCTCCTGGTTCAACGGTGAGGAGGCCGACCTCAACGCCGTGGCGCAGGCATCCTTCGAGCAGAACCGCGCGGAGGCCCTGGCGGAAGCGGAACTCAAGGGGGAGCCCGCCCCGGACTGGACGGGGTGGGACTTCAGCACCGACGTCGGCTGGGACCCTGCGGATGCATACAACTACAAAGCATTCACAACGCCTCAGGCGGTACGGAACCACGCGCTGCACTTCACCGGTCCGGGGGTCCTCACCGTTAAGCGGTAGAACCGGGACAGCCAGGCACAAGGAAACGCCCGGCCCCCAACAGGGGACCGGGCGTTCTGCTTGCTGACCGCTACTTGGTGATCGGTTCGAGAACCGGGTCGCCTTCGTAAGCGGTCTTGACGTTCGCAGCGGTGACGATGACCGGCTCCAGCAGGTAGGCCGGAACAGTCTTGACACCGTTGTTGTAGGAGTTCTCGTCGTTGATCTCGGGCGTCTTGCCGGCCTGGAGATCCTTCACCATGGTGATGGCGTGCTCAACGAGCTTGCGGGTGTCCTTGTTGATGGTGGAGTACTGCTCGCCCGCCATGATGGACTTGACGGACTCAACCTCGGAGTCCTGGCCGGTGACGACCGGAAGCTCCTTGCCTGCTGCCTTGACGGAGGTCAGGACCGCGCGGGCCAGGGTGTCGTTCGGGGACAGGACGCCGTCCAGGGACTCGCTGGAGTAGCTGCCGGTGAGCAGGGTGTCGGCGCGGCGCTGGGCGTTCTCAGCCTTCCAGCCCTGGGTCACAGCCTGCTCGAAGCTGGTTTGGCCGGAGAGGACCTTGAGCGTGCCGTCGTCGATCTTCGGCTTCAGGACACTCATGGCTCCGTCGAAGAAGACCTTGGCGTTGGCATCGTCCGGGGAGCCCGCGAAGAGTTCGATGTTGTAGGGACCCTCGCCCTTCTTCTCTTTGAGGCCTTCCAGCAGTGCCTGGCCCTGGAGTTCACCCACCTTGAAGTTGTCGTAGGCCACGTAGTAGTCCACGTTCTCGGTGTTCAGCAGCAGGCGGTCGTAGGCGATGATCGTGGCGCCGGAGTCTTTGGCCTGCTTGAGCTGCGTGCCCAGCTGGGAGCCGTCGATGGCACCCACGATGATGACCTTGGCACCCTTGGTGACCATGGCGCTGATCTGGTTCTGCTGCTCGGACACACCGCCGTTGGCGAACTGTACATCGGGCTTGAAGCCGGCCTCGGTGAGGCCCTCATTGAACAGCTTCTCAGCGAGAACCCAGTTCTCACTGGTCTTCTGCGGAAGGGCAACGCCGATGGCGGAGTCCTGCTCAAAGCCGCTGGCGCCCTCGGTGCCGCCGCCTGTGGAGGTCTCCGACCGTCCGCAGCCCGTCAGCGCCAGTGCTGCGATGGCAGCGACCGCTGCTGCCTTTCCTGCTTTACCAATCATTCGCATTGTTGGTTCTCTTTCTCTGTAGTGGTGTAACGCTATTCAGGCCGCAAGGCTCAGGCTTCCCTGGCGATCGCTTCCTTCGTGGAGGTGGTTTCGTCCGGCTGGTTGGGGTTGGAGGGCCCCTGCTTACGGTTGAAGTTCTGGGTGAGCAGGCCGATGATCGACTTCTTGCCCTGGCTCTTGTTGTAGACGTCGAAGGCGACGGCGATCAGGAGCACCAGGCCCTTGATGATCTGCGTGAGGTCGGCGCCGACGCCGAGGAGCTGGAGGCCGTTGTTCAGCACGGCCATGACCAGGCCGCCGATGATGGATCCGACGACGGTTCCCACGCCGCCGGTCACTGCGGCGCCGCCGATGAAGACTGCCGCGATGGCGTCCAGTTCCCAGCCGACCCCGTCAAAGGGTCCCGACGCGGTGGAGCGGCCTACGAAGATCATGCCTGCTAGGCCGGCAAGGATGGACATGTTCATCATGACCAGGAAGTTGACCTTCTTGGACTGGACGCCGGAGAGTTCGGCCGCGTGGCGGTTGCCGCCGACCGCGTAGACGTGGCGGCCCAGGACGGTGCGGGAGGAAATGAAGCCGTAGATCAGGACCAGGACGGCCAGGATCAGGCCGGGAATGGGGAACGAGGTGCCGGGGCGGCCGGTGGCGAACAGGTACGTGGCGTAGAGGATGGCACCGCAGATCAGGACCAGCTTCAGGGCGGTGACCCACATTTCCGGAACCTCGGCGCCCAATGCCTTGGCCCGGGCGCGGGACCGCAGTTCACCAACCACCACGAATGCCGCGGCGGCGATGCCCAGCAGCAGGGTCAGGTTGTTGAACCCTGTGTTGGGTCCCACTTCGGGGAGGTAGCCGGAACCGAGGTACTGGAAGTCGGCCGGAACGGGGATGGTGTTGGACTTGCCGACAAACTGGTTGAAGCCGCGGAACAGGAGCATGCCGGCGAGGGTCACGATGAAGGCGGGTATCCCCACATAGGCCACCCACCAGCCCTGCCAGGCCCCGATCAGCGCTCCGAGCGCCAGGCCCAGGAGCACTCCGGCATACCAGGGGATGCCCCAGTCCCGGATGGCCAGGGCAACCGTGACACCCACGAAGGCTGCAATGGAGCCCACGGACAGGTCAATGTGCCCCGCGATGATCACCAGGACCATGCCGATGGCGAGGATCAGGATGTAGGAGTTGCCGTTGAAGAGGTTGATGACGTTGCCGGGGGTGAGGGTCCGGCCGTCGGTGGCGATCTGGAAGAAGACGATCAGTGCAACCAGGGCGAAGATCATGCCGAATTGGCGGGTGTTTCCGCCAAACAGCTTTTTGAGGGCGTTCATGGTGTCAGTCCTTGTGTCCGGAAGGTTCTGGGATGATCCAGAGGGTCAGGCGGCTTCGGCTTTGCGGGCGGAGGTCATCAGTTTCATCAGGCTTTCCTGGCTGGCCTCGTCTTTGTTCAGGACACCTGTGATGGCGCCTTCGAAAATCGTGTAGATGCGGTCGGACAGGCCCAGGAGTTCGGGGAGTTCCGAGGAAATGACGATGACTCCCTTCCCCTGGTTGGCAAGCTGCTGGATGATTCCGTAGATCTCGTACTTGGCACCAACATCAATGCCGCGGGTCGGTTCGTCCAGGATCAGCAGATCGGGGTCGGTGAACATCCACTTGGCGAGGACCACCTTCTGCTGGTTGCCGCCGGAGAGCTTGGCCACGCCTTCCTCCACGGACGGGGTTTTGGTGCGCAGCGACTTGCGGTACTGCTCCGCCACGGTGAATTCCTGGTTCAGGTCCACCACCGAGTTGTGGCTGATCTTCCGCAGGTTCGCTGCCACCGTGGTGGTCTTGATGTCATCGAGCAGGTTCAGTCCCAGGGACTTGCGGTCCTCGGTGACGTAACCCAACCCCGCGTCGATGGCCTGGCGCACGGTCTTGAGGGTGATCTCCTTGCCGTCCTTGTAAATGTGGCCGCTGATGAAGCGGCCGTAGGAGCGGCCGAAGACCGAGCGGGCCAGCTCGGTGCGGCCGGCGCCCATGAGCCCGGCGAAGCCGACGATCTCCCCGCGGCGGACGAAGAAGCTGGAGTTCTTGCATACCAGCCGGTCCGCCACGTTGGGATGGCCCACGGTCCAGTCCTTGACCTCAAAAAACACCTCGCCGATCTTGGGCGTGTGTTCCGGGAAGCGGGACTCCAGCGTGCGCCCCACCATGCCCTTGATGATCCGGTCTTCGTCCACGCCGTCGGCCTTGACGTTCAGCGTTTCGATGGACTTGCCGTCACGGATGATGGTGATGGAATCGGCGATCTGTTCGATCTCGTTCAGCTTGTGGGAAATGATGATGGACGTGATGCCCTTGGCCTTCAGGCCGAGCATCAGGTCAAGCAGGTGCTGGGAATCGGACTCGTTCAGCGCCGCGGTGGGCTCGTCCAGGATGAGGATCTTCACGGACTTGTTCAGAGCCTTGGCGATTTCCACCAGCTGCTGCTTGCCGACACCGATTTCCTTGATGGGGGTGTCCGGGTCCTCGCGCAGGCCCACCCTGGCCAGCAGGTCCAGGGAGCGCAGCCGGGCCTCCGCCCAGTTGATGACGCCGCGCTTGGTGGGCTCGTTGCCCAGGAAGATGTTTTCCATGATGGACAGCTCGGGGATCAGCGCCAGTTCCTGGTGGATGATCACGATGCCGGCGTGTTCGCTGGCCCTGATGTCCTTGAACTGCTGCACCTGGCCCTGGTAGACGATGTCGCCGTCGTAGCTGCCGTACGGGTAAACGCCCGAGAGGACCTTCATCAGGGTGGACTTGCCTGCACCGTTCTCGCCGCAGATTGCGTGGATTTCCGCGGCTTTGACCCTCAGGCTCACGTTATCCAACGCTTTAACGCCCGGGAATTCCTTGGTGATGGACCGCATCTCAAGGATGATCGGTTCCGTTTGCGTGGTCTGGGACGTCATGAACCCTAACCCTCCAATGCAATGACTTCTTTGTCCGGCCGGCAAAGCGCAGGGCCGTCTGATCCAAAAGTAAACTGGATCACGCCTATTGTCGTCAAGTCTTTAACGCAATCGGCGGGTAACGAAACGGTCTAGGTTTTGCGTATCCCGGCGTGCTGGAACACCAAAGCGGCCGCCCCGAGGGCCTCGGCGCGGTCGCCCAGGGAGGACATGGCCAAGGTGGTGGTTTCGCCGATCACCGGCACCGCGTGCCTCACCAGGCCGCGCCTGATGGGGTCCAGCAGGATGTCGCCAAGGCCCGCAAGCGGTCCCCCCACCACGATGACTTCGGGGTTGATCAGGTTGGCGACGTTGCCCAATGCCCGGCCGACCGAGAGCCCGGCGTCGTCCACCACGCGGAGCGTTGCGGGGTCCCGGTTGAGGGCTTTCCTGACGATGTCCGCGGGTGTCAGCGGCCTGTCCTCACCCCGGCTGAGGAGCTCGATCATGGTGGTGGTGGAGGCAATGGTTTCCAGGCATCCACGGTTGCCGCAGCGGCACACGAGGCCCTGCTCGTGGATCGTGGCATGGCCTATTTCGCCGGTGATGCCGACGTTTCCGTAGTAGGGGGCCCCGTTGAGGATCAGGCCCGCGCCGATGCCCGATCCGATCTTCAGGAACATGAGGTTGCTGACCCCTGAATGTTGTCCCCACGTGACCTCGGACCAGGCGCCCAGGTTGGCGTCGTTATCAACGAACACGGGGATCTTGAGGGTCTCCTCGAGGTGCTGGAGGATGTTGATCCCCACCCACTCCGGGAGGATGGCGCCTTGTGCCACGGTTCCGGTGCGCCGGTCTATGGGGCCGGGAATTCCGACGCCGGCACCCACCATGGCGCTGCGTTCGATGCCGCTCTCCCGCAGCAGTTTTTCCAGCAGAGCCACGGCGGCCCTGATGCCTTCTTCGGCCTGGTGGCCGAGGGGAAGCATCACGGATTCCTCGGCGATGACGTGGTAGCTCAGGGAGGCCAGTACCACGCGGAGGTGGCGCCGCCCGAAGTCGATTCCGACGGCGACGGCGCCGTTGCTGTTGAGCCTGACGTTCAGGGCCCGGCGGCCGGAACTGGTGATTGGCTCAGCCGAGGCGAGGCCGGAGTCCAGCATGATTTTGACGATGTTGGACACCGTGGCGGTGGAGAGGCCGGTCTGCCTGGCGAGTTCAGCCTGCGTGGCCGGTCCGCCCATCAGCGTTTCGATGATCCGTTGCTGGTTCAGCTGGCGCAGCGCGGACTGCGATCCCGGATTTTTTTGCTTGCTCCTCGTTGAGCGCGGGGTTGCGGACATGCTAAGAAGATTGCCCTATCCCGGCTCTTGTAGTCAAGAAGTTAACGCAAGAGGTGCTTTTGGTCGGGAATCTGGGAACCGGGACAATCTGACCCCGGTGGCGCCCGCAGCAGTGCAAACAGCCCCCAACCCGCCGCCGGAGCCTCGCTAGGCTGAAGGAAGGCCCGTCCCGCGGCCGCTCCAACGAAGGAAGGTGGTAGCAGTGCTGCTGGCACTCCTGCAGGAAAACTCTGTGGTCCTTGACGTGGAGGCCAACTGCCGCGCAATCGACGCTGCCGCCCGGACGGCCGCAGCCCGCGGGGCAGCCGTCCTGGTGACCCCTGAGCTTTTTCCCGTGGGCTATGCTCCCCGCCGGGTGCGTTCCGAACTGGATCCTTCCCTGCTGCCGGAACTCCAGCAGCGGCTGGCCGGCATCGCCCGCGGCAATGGCATCGGGCTGGTCTACAGTCTCCCGCGGGTTACCGGGCAGGGTGACTGGCAGATCAGCGCGACCCTCCTGGACGCCAGCGGCACCGCCCTGCTCAGATATGGCAAGGTGCACCTGTTCGGCGACGACGAGCGGTCGGCGTTCAGCCCCGCCCGGGAGGCCCCCGCCGTCGTGGACTTCAACGGCGTCCCCACCTCCCTGGTGATCTGTTACGACGTCGAGTTTCCCGAAACCGTCCGCGCCGCTGCCGTCAGGGGCGCGGAACTGCTGCTGGTCCCCACGGCCCTGGCGCACGGCTTCGACGACGTGCCGCAGGTCCTGCTGCGGGCGCGGGCACTGGAGAGCCAGCTGACCATTGCCTACGCGAACCACTCCGGGGAAGAGGACGGCTGCAGGTTCCTGGGCGGCAGCGTTGTTGCCGGGCCCGACGGCGGATTGCTGGCCGAGGCGGGCGGGGAGCCACAGCTTGTCTACGCGGAGGTGGATCCGGGCGCCGCCGCCCGTGAGCGGCAGAACGTGCCGTACCTGGCAGAACGCCGCCCTGACCTCTACCGGACCTGGGGCCTCTAGGCAGGTTCGGCCTGCGCGGCGTCGTCCACGTACTGCAGCGCAATCCAGAGCTCGGCCCGGGCCTGGGCCTGCCCCAGGTCAATGCCCAGCAGCTCTGCCACCCCGTTGATCTGGCGGCGGACGCTGTTCCGGTGCAGTCCCAGGTCCTTGGCGGTTGCATCCCAGCTCCCGTGCGCGCCCAGCCAGGACCGGAGCACCCGGAGCTGCGACGCCCTTCGCTCTGCGTCCAGCTCCAGCACCGGTCCCAGGAGGCGGGCCGCGAGGAGGGCGCCGGCATCACTTCCCAGCAGCCCGGTAACCGACCACGTCAGCTCCTCCTCCCGGAGGCTCTTGCGGGCGGTGGCCACGCGGGGGCGCAGCGCGCTGGCGCGCCGGTAGGCGGCGGCCAGCCCAGGCAGTCCCGTGGGTTCGCCCACCACCAAACGCCAGCCCAGCTGTTCCACCTCTGCCAACAGGGATTCATCCACTTTGAGCCGGGTCACGGCCGCGAATCCGTAGTCCGTCAGCTCCACCATCTTGGTGTCGAAGATCCTGCGCCATTGGAGCAGCTCCCGGACCGGACCGTCGGCCAGGGCGGTGGAGGGTTCCGCGCGCACGCCCTGCACCACCCGCACCGGCCCTGGCCTGGTTCCGGAAACGCTCTGGGCCAGCAGGTCCTGGAGGCTGTCCAGCTCGCGGCCGTTGCTCCCGGACAGGCTCTCCGGATGCAGCAGCAGGGCCGTGGCCAGCTGGCTGGGGGCCAGGGAGCCGCTGGTCCGCTGCCGGACCAGTAACTCAAGCAGTCCCACCACGGAGGAAACCACGTTGTTCTGCGCCGGAGTGAGGGGCCTTTCCGTCCCAAGCACCAGGCTTCCAAGGGTGGCGTCGCGCGTGCTTCGCAGCGGGTGGCCGAACACCAGCGCCGGCCCTCCGGCTGTTTCCAGGGTCTCCGTTTCCACGCGCGGGCCGCTGCCGCCGAGGAGCTTCTTCAGCAGCGGCTGGAGCTGGGAAAGTCCGACGGCGGTCCCCGCCCGGGCGCGCACCCTCCCGTCCGAGCCCACCAGCACAGCCCACACGGGAACGCGCTGGACCAGCGCCGCCAGCAGTTCATGTTCCGGGCGGGCGGAGAGGACCGCCCGCATCAGGTGGCGGTTGGTCTCTGCCAGCTGCCGGAAGACCTGTGCGTTTCCGGATTCGAGGAGCTTGGAAAATTCGAGCCCCAGCGCAGCGAAGGGAACGCTGGCCGGAACTTCCACCAGCGTGAGCCCGTGCCGCCGGCAGGCCTGCACCAGGTGGTCCGGTACGGCGTCGTAATACGGCTCCAGGCCGAAGCCCAGGGCAGCGACCCCGGCCGCCACGAGCCGTCGGACGTACCCGTCAGCCTTCGCCGCGCTGCTGCCGCTGCCGCGGAAGGGCAGGCCGGCCGTCAGGACGAATTCGCCGTCCATCAGGTAGGGGGTGGGGTCCTCCAGCTCGCTGGGCTCCACCCAGCGCAGGGGGACCTCGGCGGTACCGGCATCGTTCACCACGGAAACTTCAGGAGGAAGCGCAGCGAGGAACTGCCCCAGCATGACGGCGTCGAGCTGATCCGGAGTGCCGTCCTTGGCTGGTGCATTGCGTCTCATGGATGAACACTATAGGTCATTCTGCACACCGTGAGATGCCGCTCACACCCCTACGCTGGGTGAGGGGAAAACCAGACCAACCAGCCAACGACATGAACGGACGTCAACGATGACTGTGCCTACACTTACCGGCCCGGCAACGGGCGCCCCAGGCGGAACCCCGTCCCGTCCCGCCCTGGGCGCGCAACTGCTGCGCCGCAAGCCGATCGCCCAGATGGTCAGCGAGGCCGAAAACAACGCCGGCGGCCCCCGCCTGGTCCGGAGTTTCGGTGTGCTGCAGCTGACCATGATCTCCGTGGGCGCCACACTGGGGACCGGCATCCTGGTGATCCTGGGGGAGTCCGTTCCACTGGCCGGCCCGGCCATCTGGATTTCCTTCGCCATCGCCGGCCTTGCCGCCCTGCTGTCCGCCGTTTCCTACGCCGAGATGGCCGGCATGGTCCCGGTGGCCGGCTCCAGTTATTCGTACACCTACGCCACCATGGGCGAGGGCATGGCCTGGATCTGCGGCTGGTGCCTGGTACTCGAGTACGCCGTCTCCGTTGCCGCCGTCGCCGTGGGCGCAGGGCAGTATGTCAACGAAACCCTGGCAGTGTTCGGGTCGGTCCTCCCGGACGCCGTGTCGCAGCCCCCCGGGGACGGCGGGCTGGTCAACATACCCGCCATGGTGATCGTGGTGCTGGCAACCATCCTGCTGGTGCGCGGCGCCAAGGAAAGCGCCTGGATCAACACGTCCATCGTGGTGGTCAAGGTGGGCATCCTGCTGTTCTTCTGCGCCGTGGCGTTCACCGCTTTCAACGCCGGCAACTTTGAGCCGCTGCTGCCCATGGGCGCCGCCGGGGTCTCCGCCGCCGCCTCCCGCGTGTTCTTCTCCTACATTGGATTCGATGCCGCCTCCACGGCAGGCGAGGAAGCCCGCAACCCCAAGCGCGACCTGCCGCGAGCCATCATGCTGTCCATGCTGATCGTCACCACCATCTACGTCCTGGTGGCGGTCGCCGCGATCGGCGCACGGCCGTGGGGCTGGTTCGACGGTACCGAGGCGGCCCTGGTGAAGATCCTCGAGGAAACCACCGGCCAGCCATGGATTGCGCTGGTCTTTGCGGTGGGCGCCGTCCTGGCCATCGCCAGCATCGTCCTCACCGTGCTGTACGGGCAGACGCGTATCCTGATGTCGATGTCCCGCGACGGCCTGATCCCCAGCATCTTCGGCCGCGTTTCCCGCCGCACCGGCACCCCCGTGGCCGGCACGCTCCTGGTGGGAACCGCCGTCGCGCTCACCGCCGGGCTGGTGCCCCTTGGCGCCCTCGCTGACGCCACCAGCATCGGCACCCTGTTCGCGTTCGCCCTGGTCAACGTGGCCGTCATCTACCTGCGCCGCACCCGGCCGGAGCTGGAGCGGACCTTCCGGGTGCCGCTCTTCCCGCTCACGCCCATCCTTGGGGCCGCCATGTGCGCGTACCTGATGGCCAACCTCGGCGCTGACACCTGGGTGGTGTTCGCCGTCTGGATGCTGGTAGGCGTGGCTGCCTACTTCGGCTACGGACGCCGGAACTCCCGGGTGGCTGCCATGAGCAACGAGGAATACCGTGAGCTGTCCGGCCCCCAACGTCCCACCCAGCAAACCCCCGAAACGACGAAGGCAGAAACACCATGACCATCGCCACCGAACTGCCGGCCTCGGACCCGTCCAGCACCTCCGCCGGCCCGGCTGCTCCTGCCACCGCAGGCGGCGCTGCAGCCGGTCCCATCACCATGCTGAACCCGGATTTCCCTTTCAGCTACGACCATTACCTGGCCCACCCGGACGGGCTGGGATCCGTGCCTGCCGAGCTGCTGGGAACGGAAGTCGCCGTCATCGGAGCAGGGCTCTCCGGCCTGGTCACGGCCTACGAACTCATGAAACTGGGCCTGCGTCCGGTTGTCTATGAAGCGGACCAGATCGGCGGACGCCTCCGCACGGCGGCGTTCCCCGCGGCGCCCGGAGTGGTGGCCGACCTCGGCGGCATGAGGTTCCCCGTGTCCGGCAAGGCGTTCTACCACTACATCGACCTGCTGGACCTGGACACCCAGGAGTTTCCCAACCCGCTGTCCCCGGCCACGTCCAGCACCGTGATCGAACTGGCGGGCAAGAAGCACTATGCGGAAAAGCCTGGCGACCTCCCGCCGTTCTTCCGGGAAGTGGCGGACGCCTGGAAGGCCGCAGTCAATGACGGTGCCAGGTTCGTCGAGATGCAGGATGCCATCCGGGCCAGGGATACCGCCCGGATCAAGGAACTGTGGAACGGACTGCTGCCCCTGATGGACGAGCAGACCTTCTACGGCTTCATCGCGGCCAGCGACTCATTTAAGAAGGCGGGGTTTGCGCACCGGGAAGCCTTCGGCCAGGTGGGCTTCGGCACCGGCGGCTGGGATACCGACTTCCCGAACTCGATCCTGGAGATCCTCCGGGTGGTGTACACCGACGCCGACGACCAGCACCGGCTCATCAGCGGGGGAGCGCAGCGGCTGCCCGAGGCACTCTGGCGGCACGCGCCGTCGGGCATGGTTCACTGGCCGGACGGAACGTCCCTGGCGTCACTGCACTCCGGTTCGCCCCGCGGCGCCGTGGGAAAGATCAGCCGCGACCCCGACGGCAACCTGCGCATCCGTGAACGCTGGGGCCGCGAGGCCAGCTACCCCGCGGTGGTAACCACCTGCCAGTCCTGGCTGCTCTCCACCCGGATCCACACCGAGGAGGCGCTGTTCCCCGCGGAGCTGTGGACCGCCATCGAGCGCTCGCACTACATGCAGTCGTCCAAGACCTTCGTGATGGTGGACCGGCCGTTCTGGAAGGACATCGATCCGGACACCGGCAACGAGGTGCTCTCCATGACGCTGACCGACCGGCTCAACCGTGCCACCTACCTGCTGGACAACGGACCGGACCAGCCCGCCGTCATCCTGCTCTCCTACACCTGGAACGATGACGCGCTCAAGTGGCTGGCGCTTGATGCCGACGAACGGGTGGAGCTGATGCTGCATTCGCTGGAACAGATCTACCCGGGAGTGGACATTGCCAGCCACATCGTGGGCCAGCCCATCACCGTGTCCTGGGAGGCCGACCCCAACTTCATGGGCGCCTTCAAGGCCAACCTGCCCGGGCACTACCGTTACCAGCAGCGGCTGTTCACGCACTTCAAGCAGGACGCCCTGCCCGAATCGCAGCGGGGTATCTTCCTGGCCGGCGACGACGTCTCCTTCACCGCCGGCTGGGCCGAGGGCGCCGTGACCACCGGGCTGAACGCGGTGTGGGGCGTGGTCAACCACCTGGGCGGTTCCTCCGCTCCGGGCAACCCGGGTCCGGGCGAACTGCTGGGAGAGTTTGGCCCTATCCCACTGGACTGACCCTGGGCTAGGAGGCGTGCAGGTCCCGGTGGGCGGCGGCCAGCTCGCGGTAGCGGGCGGCGTTGGCCCGGACACCGTCGTACTCCTCTTCGGTGAGTTCCCGGCGGACCTTGCCCGGAACTCCGGCCACCAGCGAGCGGGGCGGCACTACCGTGCCTTCCAGGACCACGGCGCCGGCCGCAACCAGCGAGCCGGCGCCGATCACCGCCCCGTTGAGGACGGTGGCGCCCATCCCAATCAGGCAGTCGTCCTCCACCGTGCAGCCATGCACGACGGCGGCGTGCCCCACGCTGACCCGTTCGCCCACCGTGCAGGGGAAGCCGGGATCCGCGTGCAGCACCACGTTGTCCTGCAGGTTGCTGCCTTCGCCCACAGTGATGGCAGCGGTATCGGCCCGGACGGAAACGCCGTAGAAGGCGCTCGAGTCCCGGGCGAGGGTGGCGTTGCCGATGATCGACGCCGTCGGGGCAACAAAGACGGTTTCGTGGACTGCCGGGGTGGTTCCGGCGAAAGGGTACAGAGGAGCCATGGGCCAAGCCTAGGACACCGCGCGCACGGGCGTCCGGATGTCCGCTCCCCGGGGGACCATGGGCCTAATGACGGGACAGGTCCCGATGGCTACGATGGGCCCCATGGAACTACGGCAAGCGGGAATTCCGGGCCTGCACCTGCGGACGGCCGGGCGTGGCAAAACCAGCCGGTTCCGCCAGCTCATGGGAAGCATCGAGCGGCTCAACGCCCTCGACATACCCGTTGACGCGGCCAGGCCGCTGGCCGGACGGCTCGTGCGGAACGAGCGCCTCCGGAACGTGCTGCACGGCCAGGCCACCGGCATACCGCTGCACCCTATCCTCACCGACGTCCCCTTCGGGGCCTGGTTCATGGCTGTCTTCCTCGATCTGTTCCCGGATGCCGGCACGCAGCGGGCGGCCACCCGCCTTGTTGGACTCGGCGTGATCTCCGCGGTGCCCACAGCGCTGAGCGGATGGGCGGAGTGGGCTCTTGCCGACAGGAAAACGCAGCGGGTTGGCGTGGTGCATGCCGGCTTGAACGCGTCAGCGGTGCTGATCTTCGCCGGGTCCTGGGCTGCCCGGCGGCGGGGCAGGCGCAGGCTGGGCGTCGGGCTCGCGCGGCTCGGGGCAGTGGTGCTGATTGCGGGAGGCTTCACCGGCGGCTACATGGGCAGGGACCGGCAGGAAGACCGGCCATAAGTCCGGCCCGCCTCCCCGCGGTGTACATACCCGTCAGTTAAAGACCACAGTCCGGTTTCCGTCCAGCAGCACCCGGTGCTCCGCGTGCCACTGGACGGCCTGGACCAATGTGCGGCCTTCCACGTCCCGGCCCATCTGGACGAACTGCTCCGGGGTGCGGGCGTGGTCCACACGGATGACTTCCTGCTCAATGATGGGGCCCTCGTCCAGTGCCGCCGTCACGTAGTGCGCTGTGGCACCGATCAGCTTAACGCCCCGCGCGTGGGCCTGGTGGTACGGCTTGGCGCCCTTGAAGGAGGGCAGGAACGAGTGGTGGATATTGATGGCCTTGCCGGTGAGTTCGGTGCACAGCTCGTCGGAAAGGATCTGCATGTAGCGGGCCAGGACGGTCAGCTCGATGTCGTGCTCGGCGATGAGGGCGCGGAGCTTGTCCTCAGCCTGGACCTTCGTGTCCCTGGTGACCGGGATGTGGTGGAACGGGATGCCGTAGAACTCGGCCAGCCCGGCCAGGTCCTGGTGGTTGGAGACGATGGCCGGTATCTCGATGGGGAGCGTCCCGGACCTCTGCTGGAAGAGCAGGTCGTTGAGGCAGTGGGCGGAGGTGCTGGCCATCACCAGGGTACGGACCTTCTGTCCCACCGCGTTCAGGCTCCACTGCATGCCAAAGGCTTCGGCGACCGGCTCCAAAGCTGCCCGGAGCTCTGATGCAGGGGCCGCCGTGGTCACCTCCACCCGCATGAAGAAGTTGCCGGTGGCGGGGCTGCCGTACTGCTGCGAATCCGTAATATTGCATCCCGCGACCAGCAGTGCGCCGGCCACCGCGTGGACGATTCCCGGGCGGTCGGGGCAGGACAGGGTTACTACGTACGCTTGCTTCAGCTGCTCTTCACTCACGCCCTATAGCCTACCCGCGCAGCAGCCCCCGGTTTTGGTACGCTGGGAGGGTCGCAACTGGCGTTGGGTGGCTAACCACCAGGGAGCGGCAATCACGAAGACCACGGATCGTACGCCTGGGCCGAGGGTCATGTCTTGCCGGATTTGGGGCTGCACCTGCGTCAGTACCGCAGCGCCATGCCCGCAGCTTCCACGCGCTGTCATCAGTGCGGCGTGAAGGTGCGCCAGCCGGTAGCCTGACCTTAGCAGTGCCCGTACGCCTAGCCAGGAGTTCTTTCGTGACTACAGCCACCTCCACCACCGCCGTCAGCAACCAGCCGCTGGCCGAGCTTGACCCCGAAATCGCAGCAGTCCTTGACCAGGAGCTCGGCCGCCAGCGCGGCACCCTGGAAATGATTGCCTCCGAGAACTTCGCCCCCCGCGCCGTTATGGAAGCGCAGGGCTCCGTCCTCACCAACAAGTACGCCGAGGGCTACCCGGGCCGCCGCTACTACGGCGGCTGCGAATACGTTGACGTGGCGGAGCAGCTGGCCATCGACAGGGTCAAGGCCCTCTTCGGCGCCGAGTACGCCAACGTCCAGCCGCACTCCGGTGCCCAGGCCAACGCCGCTGCACTCTCCGCCATGATCACCCCCGGCGACAAGATCCTGGGCCTGTCCCTGGCCCACGGCGGCCACCTGACCCACGGCATGAAGCTGAACTTCTCCGGCAAGCTCTACAACGTGGCTGCCTACCAGGTGGAGGAAGACAACTTCCGCGTGGACATGGACAAGCTCCGCGAGCAGGCCATCGCCGAAAAGCCGCAGGTCATCATCGCCGGCTGGTCCGCCTACCCGCGCCACCTGGACTTCGCTGCCTTCCGCTCCATCGCGGACGAGGTTGGCGCGCTGCTCTGGACCGACATGGCGCACTTCGCCGGCCTCGTTGCCGCCGGCCTGCACCCCAGCCCGGTGCCGCACTCCGACGTCGTCACCTCCACCGTGCACAAGACCCTCGCCGGCCCGCGCTCCGGCGTGATCCTGGCCAAGCAGGAGTGGGCCAAGAAGCTGAACTCCAACGTCTTCCCTGGCCAGCAGGGCGGCCCGCTCATGCATGTCATCGCCGCCAAGGCCGTGGCCTTCAAGATCGCCGGCACCGAAGAGTTCAAGGAGCGCCAGGAGCGCGTCCTGGAGGGTGCCAAGATCATCGCCGACCGCCTCAACCAGGCCGATGTTGCCGAAGCCGGCGTCTCCGTCCTCACCGGCGGCACGGACGTCCACCTGGTCCTCGTTGACCTGCGCAACTCGCAGCTGGACGGCCAGCAGGCCGAGGACCTCCTGCACTCGGTGGGTATCACCGTGAACCGCAACGCCGTTCCGTTCGATCCCCGCCCGCCGATGGTCACCTCCGGCCTGCGCATCGGCACTCCGGCGCTGGCCACCCGCGGCTTCGGCGCCGCCGAGTTCACCGAGGTGGCGGAGATCATCGCCACCGCGCTGAAGGCCGGCACCAGCGCCGACGTGGAGTCCCTGCAGGCCCGCGTGGACAAGCTCGCCGCCGACTTCCCGCTGTACCCGCAGCACGAGCAGTGGTGATCACATGACTGAAATGACCAAGACCGCACGGATCCTGGACGGCAAGGCAGCCGCTGCCGCCATCAAGTCCGAGCTGGCTGAACGCGTGGCCGCGCTCAAGGCCAAGGGTGTCACTCCCGGCATTGCCACCGTGCTCGTGGGTGCAGATCCGGCCTCGCAGCTGTACGTGTCCATGAAGCACAAGCAGTCCGAGGAAATCGGGATGAACTCGATCCAGCGGGAGCTGCCGGCGGACGCCACCCAGGCACAGGTTGAGGCCCTCATTGACGAGCTCAATGCGGACCCCGCCTGCCACGGGTACATCGTGCAGCTGCCCCTGCCGAAGCACCTGGACACCGACGCCATCCTGGAGCGCATCGACCCTGCCAAGGACGCGGACGGACTCCACCCCACCAACCTTGGCCGGCTGGTGCTCAACGTCAACGGGGAGATCACCTCGCCGCTTCCGTGCACGCCCCGCGGCGTCATTGAGCTCCTGGAGCGCAACGGCTTCAGCCTCGCCGGCAAGCACGTGGTGGTGGTGGGCCGCGGCGTCACGATCGGCCGCTCGATCGGACTGCTGCTCACCCGGCGCGCCGTAAACGCCACCGTGACCCTGACGCACACCGGCACCAAGAACCTGTCGGAGCTGCTGCGGCAGGCGGACGTGATCGTGGGCGCGGCGGGAGCCAAGCACATCGTCAAGGCTGCGGACGTGAAGCCGGGTGCCGCCGTGCTCGACGTCGGCGTCACCCGCGAAGCCGACCCCGAAACCGGCAAGAGCAAGGTCTTCGGCGACATCGATCCCGCCGCTGCCGAGGTTGCCGGGTGGATTTCGCCAAACCCGGGAGGCGTCGGTCCCATGACCGTGGCGCTGCTGATGACCAACGTGGTGGAAGCCGCCGAACGCCAGGCGGCGCAGGCAAGCGGCCCGGCCGCCGCCAGGTAGCCCCGTTTCATCGCCCGACGGCGGTACCGCACCTTGTTGGACAAAGGTGCAGTACCGCCGTCGTCCTTTAAGCGAAAAGCTTGAGCGCAGAAGTGGAAGTCCCCTTCCACCTGCCCGCCGGCTCTACTAGTCTGCGGAGAGTGCACAACAAAGCCACCATGTCCTCCGGCGCAACCGGCGCCGTCCAGCCAGCCGATGAGCCACCCACCGAAGCCCGCCCCACCGTCATCACGGCAGAAAACCTGACCAAGACCTACGGCGACGTTGCCGCCGTGGACGGCATTTCGTTCAGCGTCCCCGCGGGGGAGTCGTTCGGCCTGCTGGGGCCCAACGGCGCCGGCAAGTCCACCACCATGAAGATGATCGGCGGAGTCACCCGGCGCACCTCCGGCGCCCTCCACATCATGGGCCTCGACCCCGACTCGCACGGGCCCGAGGTGCGGGCGCACCTGGGCGTGGTGCCGCAGCAGGACAACCTGGACGAGGAACTCCGGGTCCGCGACAACCTCCTGGTCTACGGCCGGTACTTCGGCCTGCCCATGAGCTACCTGAAGCCGAAAGCCGATGAGCTGCTGGAGTTCGCCCAGCTGACGGACAAGGCGAAGTCCAAGGTGGACGCGCTGTCCGGCGGCATGAAACGGCGGCTGACCATCGCCCGCTCGCTCATCAACGAACCACGGATCCTTTTGCTGGACGAACCCACCACCGGGCTGGATCCGCAGGCCCGGCACATCCTCTGGGACCGCCTGTTCCGGCTCAAGGAACAGGGCGTCACCCTTATCCTGACGACCCACTACATGGACGAGGCCGAGCAGCTCTGCGACCGGCTGATCGTGGTGGACAAGGGCAGGATCATGGCTGAGGGATCGCCCGCGCAGCTGATCCGCGAGAACTCCACCCGCGAGGTGGTTGAGCTGCGGTTCGGATCCGAGCGGAACACCACCATCGCCTCGGAACTGCAGGGCATCGGGGAGCGGCTGGAAGTCCTCCCGGACCGGGTGCTGATTTACGCGCACGACGGCGAGTCCGCCCTTGAGCAGGTGGCGTCCCGCGGCCTGCGGCCGCTGACATCGCTGGTGCGGAGGTCCTCGCTGGAGGACGTGTTCCTGCGGTTGACGGGCAGAAGCCTTGTTGACTGACGGCACGGCAAGGGAGGCGTTGCGGGCCCACAGCCCGGACATCGCGGCTGCCCGGGCACGGCGGTGGGGCGCGTTCTACTACGCCGAGCAGGTCCTGCGGGTGATGAAGGGCTACGGCTGGTCCATCATCATGTACAGCGTGGGCCACCCGGTGGCGTACCTGTTTGCCATGGGCGTGGGCCTGGCCACCCTTGTAGACGCGCAGGGCGCGGAGGCCTTCGGGGGAGTGGGCTACGTGACCTTCGTGGCCCCGGCGCTGCTGGTGTCCGCGTCCGTCATGACGGCCACCAACGAGTTCACGTTCCCCGTGATGGACGGGTTCAAATGGCGCCGCACCTACTACGGGCCGCACGCCTCGCCGCTGACTCCCCAGCAGATCGCGGCGGGCCACATCATGGCGGTGACCCTGCGCCTCCTGCTGCAGTCCGCCGTCTACTTCGCCGCCGTTGTCCTTTTCGGTGCCGCGCCCGGCGGCTGGGGCTGGGCCAACATCCTGGTGGCAACGCTCGCGGGCCTTTCCTTTGGTCTGCCGCTGATGGCGTACTCGGCCTCCATCACCGAGGACAAGGGCCAGTTTGCGCTGGTGATGCGGTTTATCGTGATGCCGCTCTTCCTGTTCTCCGGGACCTTCTTTCCGCTGGACAGCCTTCCCCTGGCGGTGCGCTGGGTGGGCTGGATCTCGCCCATCTGGCATGGCACCGAACTGGGACGGGTGTTCAGCTACGGGTACCAGCAGCCGCCGCTGCTCACCGTCCTCCACGCGGTGGTGCTCGTGGCCCTGGCGGTGCTGGGCTGGTTCCTGACCCGGCGGCAGTTCGCGGCAAGGATGGGCAAGTGAGCGCCGGGCTGCCAGTAAAAAGCGCGCCGGACCAGGCCCGCAGCAGGACGTTCGGGCCGCTGTATTCGCGCAACGCCAGGGCCGTCATTTCGCGCGGCCTGCTGGCCACCCGGAGCACAAACTGGCTGGTGATGCTCTCCGGGTTCTTCGAGCCGGTCCTGTTCCTCATCTCCATGGGGGTGGGGCTCGGCGCAATCGTAGGCTCCGTCCAGGGCCCAGGCGGCGGGGAGATCAGCTACGCCGCATACATTGCCCCGGCCCTGCTGGCAGTCTCGGCGATGAACGGCGCGGTCTACGACTCCACCTGGAACGTGTTCTTCAAAATGAACTTCGCGAAGCTGTACCAAGGCATGCTGTACACCTCGCTGGGGCCGCTGGACGTTGCCCTCGGGGAGATCTTCCTGGCGCTCCTGCGCGGCCTGCTCTACGCCATGGGTTTCACGGCGGTGATGGGGGTCATGGGATTGATCACCACACCCTGGGCGCTCCTGATGGTGCCTGCCTCCGTGCTGATCGCCTTCGGGTTCGCGAGCATCGGGATGGGGATCACCAGTTTCCTGAAGACCTTCCAGCAGATGGACTGGGTCAACTTCGTGATGCTGCCCATGTTCCTGTTCAGCGCCACCTTCTACCCGCTGAGCGTCTACCCGCAGCCCATCCAGTGGCTGATCCAGGCCATGCCGCTCTGGCACGGCGTCGAACTGCTGCGCCAGATCAGCGTGGGCGCCTTCACCGCTGCCACCCCCGTCCACATCGGCTACTACCTGGTGATGACCGCCGCCGGTATGCTGCTCACGACTCTCCGGCTGCGGCAGCTTTTCCTTAAGTAGCCCAACTAGGTAGCAGCAGATGTCGTTTAGAGGGATCTAAAGGACATCTGCTGCTACCTAGTTGGGTCTGTTCGCCGCGGGTGGAAGGCGGCGGGAGCATACTCCGGCATTTGAGAGAATGGGTGCATGCAATCTCTGGGCAGTTCCAAGTCATCCTCCAAACCCGCCAGGGGCGGATTCTCCATGTTCCGCATCAGCGGGCCGGGACTGATGGTCCTCGTCACCGCCTTCGTTGTGGCCGTCATCTTCGCGGCCAACCAAAACGACGTCGTGGGCTGGGTTGTTGCCATCATCGCCGCCTTCTGGCTGGCGCTCGCCTGCTTTGTTGTCTTCAGCATCCAGAAGGCCGCCAAGAAGGCAGGAGCCAAGCTGACGGAAGCCCAGAACGCCTTCAGCACCGCTGCAGGGCGCGGTCCGTACGCCTCGGCCGACCAGGGCGGAACCCGGGTGGTTGCCGAGCGCAGCCAGGCGGACGAGGTCCGTGACCTGAAGCTGGACCACTCGTTCAAGATCGTCCAGGTGCAGATCCGCGTGGTGGAAGAGGAGCGCGCCAAGGGCGCCGCTGCCAACCAGGACACCATCAACCGGGCCCTGGAAACCATTGAGATCACGGCCACCAATGCACGCGACATGATCAAGTCCTCGGGCGGCAGTGGAGAGCCGGTCACCGGAACCATCATCGACTAGAGTGGAGCGGGTGATCTCGGCATTGAAGAAGGACCACCTTCGCATCGCGTCCGTTAATGTCAACGGCCTCCGGGCTGCCTACAAAAACGGAATGGCGGCGTGGCTGGAGCCGCGCGGAGTGGACATCCTCTGCCTGCAGGAAGTCCGCGCCCCTGACGCAATCGTCCGGCAGCTGCTGGGCGAAGGGTGGCACATCCTGCACGCCGAGGCTGAGGCCAAAGGCCGCGCCGGCGTCGCAATCGCTTCCCGGGACGAACCCCTGGCAACCCGTAACGGCATTGGCGACGATTACTTTGCCACGGCCGGACGCTGGGTGGAAGCGGATTTCCGTTTCGCCGATGCCGCCGGCCACCCCGTCCAGCTCACTGTTGCGAGTGCCTATGTCCACTCCGGTGAAGTGGGCACGCCCAAGCAGGATGACAAGTTCAGGTTCCTGGATGTCATGACCACGCGGCTGCCGGAACTGGCCAAGCACAGCGACCACGCCCTGGTGGTGGGTGACCTCAACGTGGCCCACACCCCGCTGGACATCCGCAACTCGAAGGCCAACCTCAAGAAGGCGGGCCACCTGCCGGAGGAACGCGCCTATTTTGACCGGTTCTTCGGCGAGGAGATCGGCTGGCAGGACGTCCACCGCAACCTGGCCGGCCACGTGGACGGTCCCTACACGTGGTGGTCCCAGCGCGGTAAGGCGTTCGACAACGACACCGGCTGGCGCATCGATTACCACCTGGCCACCCCGGCCCTGGCGGCGGCCGCCATCTCCGCCGTTGTTGACCGGGCACCCTCGTGGGACACCCGCTTCTCCGACCATGCCCCGCTGGTAGTGGACTACCAGCTCTGAGCCCCGAAGGTTTCCCCTCCCATGACTAGCCAGATCTCCCCGGCAACCAAGAAGCGCATCCTCTCCGGCGCCAAGCCCACAGCCGACTCCCTGCACCTGGGCAACTACATCGGCGCCGTCCGGAACTGGGTTGACATGCAGGCGGAGTACGACGCCGTCTTCTTCATTCCGGACCTGCACGCCATCACGGTGGATTTCGATCCCGCTGAGCTGGCCAAGCGCACCCGGATTGTGGCCGCCCAGTACATCGCCGCGGGCATCGACCCGGACAAGAGCATCTTCTTTGTCCAGTCCCATGTGCCGGAGCACGCGCAGCTCGCCTGGGCGCTGAACTGCATCACCGGATTCGGCGAAGCCTCGCGGATGACCCAGTTCAAGGACAAGACCCAGAAGTCCGGCGCCGACGCCGCCACCCTGGGCCTGTTCGCCTACCCCACCCTGATGGCCGCGGACATTCTGCTGTACCAGACCGACCTGGTGCCCGTGGGAGAAGACCAGCGCCAGCACCTGGAGCTCACCCGCAACCTGGCCCAGCGCTTCAACACCCGGTTTGGCCACACGTTCACTGTCCCCGAGGCGACCATCGTCAAGGAAAGCGCCAAGATCTACGACCTTCAGAACCCCAGCGCCAAGATGTCCAAGACGGGGGAGTCCCCCAACGGAGCCATCCAGCTTCTGGAGGACCCGAAGGTTGCGGCCAAGCGCATCAAGTCGGCAGTGACCGATGCCGGAACCGAGATCCGCTTCGACGCTGACGAAAAGCCGGGCATCTCCAACCTGCTGACCATCTACTCGTCCCTGACGGGCAAAACCATCCCTGAGCTCGAAGCCGAATACCAGGGCAAAATGTACGGCCACCTCAAAGTGGACCTCGCCGAGGTGATGGTTGAGTTCGTTACGCCGCTGCGGAACCGCACCAACGAGCTGATGTCCGATCCTGCGGAACTGGACAGGCTGCTCGCACACGGCGCCGAGCGCGCCCGCGAGATCGCCTCGGTCACCCTCGCGCAGGTGTATGAGCGCATGGGCTTCCTCCCGTCCCTCAGCCTCGCCGGAGTCCGTTAGCGCCATGTCGTCCAGCAAAGTCGCGGCAAGGGAAGCTGCCCGTGCCACCCACCGGGTGGCGGGGACTCCCGGCGGTTCCCACGCGGGCCCTGCGGATCACCGTGCTGCGGCAGCCAGCCCCGAGTCCCGTCCGGAAGACATCAGCGTTGGCGTCATCCTGGGGTTCCCGGCCGACATTGCCGAAGAGCTGCAGCGCTGGCGGGCGTCCTTCGGCGATCCCCTGGCGGACGTAGTGCCGGCCCACATCACGCTGGTCACCACCACCACCACGCGAGACTGGGAGGGCACACTGGAGCATGTCCGCGAGGTGGCCCGCCATCAGAGCCCTTTCAAGGTCACCATCGCAGGCACGGGGACGTTCCGGCCCGTTTCCCCGGTGGTCTTCATCAACGTGGAGGACGGGTTCGAGGACTGCGTTGACCTCCACGAAAAACTCCAGCAGGGCCCCCTCCACCGTGAGCTGCCGTTTGCGTACCACCCGCACGTCACCATCGCACACGATGTGGCGCCGGAAAACCTCGATGAGGCCGAAACGGTGCTGAGGAACTACAGGGCCACCTTCCCCGTGGTTAGCATGGGACTTTACGAGCACGATGCCAACGGCATCTGGCAGCTACGGGAAGAGCTGGACTTTGGGACCCAAACTGACAACGACGGCACCAGACCCGCGGATTCCGCCCCGGGCACAGCCGAAGCAGGCGGGACAGCAGCCGCTTCCCACTGACCATGCCCACCTGAAGCTGGCCGTCATCCAGAAACGGATGGAATGGAACAGGGCCCGCAGGGCCGGCGGCGGACCCGTGGCCGGCTTGATGGCCATGTCCCAGTGGCTTCTTGCCCGCCTGAACGCGCTCCGCCCCATGCGTGCCTTCCGGCACTACAGCCTCCAGCACGGCCCGCTGATGAGTGCCGGCATCGGGTTCAATATGTTCTTCTCGATCACCGGCCTCCTCGCAACCGGCTTTTCCATCGCCGGGCTGGCCCTGAGGGGACAGCCCGTGCTGCTGGAGACCATTATCGGCAGCGTGGCGCAGAGCGCTCCGGGACTCCTGAAAGTCAACGGCAATGAGGGATTGGTTGATCCCCAGGACCTGCTGAATCCGGACGGACTGGGCTGGACGGCGGCCATCGCGGCAGCCGTAACCGTCTATACGTCGCTGCGGTGGATTGCCAGCCTGCGGGACGGTCTCCGCGGCGTGATGGAACTGCCCCCGTCACTGGTCAACCCCATCCTCCTCAAACTGCGCGACGCCGGAACCCTGCTGCTGCTGGGCGTGGCACTGGTCATCAGTGCCGGCGCGTCCCTCATCTTTGGCACGGCCGCGGGATGGGTCGCGGACTTCCTCCGGCTTGACGACGCACTGGCCGGCCCGCTGAGCACCTCCATCAAAATCGGCGTACCGCTCGTTTTGAACTGGGTTACCGCGCTCATCATGTTCCGGCTCGCAGCGAGTTTGAAGATCTCGCGCCGCGCACTGCTGGAGGGCACCATCCTGGCTGCGCTGGGTACCACGGTCCTGCAGATCTTCAGTACCGAGCTTCTTGCCGGTGCCGGGCGCAACCCCCTCCTGGCACCCTTCGCCATCATCATTGGCCTGTTGATCTGGTTCAACCTGGTGAGCCAGGTGTACCTCGTTTCCGCGGGCTGGTCTGCGGTCCGCGAGGCTGACCACGGAACCTCATCCACGGGCCACGAGAAGGGAACCTGGGGTGCCCGGCAGGTGCAGCCGGGCAAAGTGCCGGCACAGGCGGAGGCCGGGATGCAGAGCCCGGCCCGTGCCGCAGCTGCCCGGCGCAGGGGCAACGGACGCACGCGGCAGCGCTGATCCCTGCCGCCCCGGCGCCCTGGCGCCCGGAATTGGTGCCGGAACGTTGGGGCGCTGCTAGGGCGCAGCCACCAGTCCTTCCCATGCCACAGTCCAGCCTGCGGGAAATCCGGGGGCATTCCGCTCCGGTCCGCCGTCCCAGCCGGCTGCCATCAGGGCGGCAGCGGCCAGCAGCCCGCCGTTTCCGGGGAGGTACACCGGCAGGGAATCTGTCTGGCGGTTGTGTCCGTTGGCCAGCACCGTGTTCTTCCCGGCGCCCAGCAGGAGGGCGTTGACGGCGGCCTCCGGGTCCTCAAGGCGCGCGGCGGTCATGGCCATCACCGGATAATCCCAACCCCAGGTGCTGTCCCAATCCCAGTCGGCAAGGACGCTGGCGAGCGTTGCCCGCATGGTCTCCTTGTCGATCAGGTCTGTTTCGGGCAGGACGCCCAGTGCGCACAGCATGGAGGGATGGTCCGTCCGGATGGTAAAGGGCTCCACGTCAATGGCCGCGTAGGAGCCGTCCAGTACCCGTGGTTTCACCAGATGGCCGGCAACCTCCTGCCACGCCTCAACGGGCTCGAGCCCCAACCGGTCCCGCCAGGCCGCTGCAACCCGTAGGGCCCACTGCCAATACGCCAGTTCGAAGGTGGGGTTGGTGACGGACGCCCGGATGGAGCCGTAACTCTCCTGAGCGGGAATCAGGGGCGGACCCAGCTCAAAGCCCCGCGGCGTCCGGTGCGCGAAACTTGCCATGAATGCGGCCGACTCGAACACGATCTCCGCAAACTCCTCGAGCACCTCCCGGCTGGGGTTGGCACGGTAGGCAAGTTCCGCCAGGTGGATGGGATGCGGCTGCTGCCAGACCAGGAAGGTGCCGATGGGGCTGGGGCTCTCCCTCCCGTCCGGGCCTACCTGCTTGGGCCAGCGGACGCCGTCGAAACCCTGCGCCTTGGCGGTCTGCCGCGCCCCCTCCAGCACGGTGGAGTACCAGCGCAGCGACGGGAGCAGGTGTTCCACCCGGTTCCAGTGGGCGAAGTGGGCGGCGTGCCACCAGTACATTTCAAGGTGGAAGCGCCCGCGCCAGGAATTGCACACCAGTCCGGTTTCCTGGGGAGGCAGGGACCCGGAGCAGTTGATGGCCGTCAGGTACTGCGACAGGACGATCCTGCGTTCCAGCTCCTTCGCCCGGGGGTCGTCCGTCGCGGCAAGCTCGATGGCACCGCCGGACAGCCAAAAGCCTGGCCAGTACGCCTCCGAGGCAGCTGCCACGCTGCTGCCCGCTGCCGGGCGGGCCGTGCCGGAAAGCACGACGGCGGTCCCGGCTGCCGTGCCGGCGCCCGGCCTGGCGGCCGCCAAGGCAGCACCGGTTGCACCGCGGGGCACGCAGTCCCCCTCCCCGGCGGAGACGAAGGCAACAGCCAGGTCCATCACGCCCTGGCTCCCACTGCTGCCCGGGTTGGGGCTTATCCGGAGACGGTGCTGCCCGGTCTGCAGCACGGTGAGGCCACGTCCGGTGATAACAACCTGGTAGCGGGAAGCATCCAGCTCACGGTGGGCGGTCCAGGCGGTGGATCCGGCATGCAGGCCGGAGGCGGCCGGGTCCCCGAGCGTGGTGGTATGGGAGTCCGGGCTGGTCCAGTCCGCGGCGTCGTGCCACGCCTCCGAGCCGTAGGGGAAGTCGATGGTGATGGCCAGGCGGCCCTGGAGGCCCGGGGACTCTACACGGATGCCGAGTTCGTCGCGTTCGGGGTGGCACGCCGTCATGACCGTCACCGGGTGGCCGGCCAGCGTGAAGCGGCTCGTGACTGTCCCCGTCCAGAGGTCGAGCGTCTGCTCGGCGTCGTCGACGTCCCCTTCGGAAAGGGCACGGTCTCCTCCCGCATCCACCAGCCTGAAGCCGATCCGTCCCAGGTCCAGGCGGTGCGGGTTGGCCCGCAGCCACGTTTCGGCGGGGGACGTGCCGGTTTCGCGGTCATTGACGATGCCGCCCGCCATGTCCACGTAGGGCACCGGTCCACGCGGCGAGTCGTAGAGGACCGTGGAGCCTGAGAGTTCATAGGCCTGGGCGGGCGGTGTGGCGTGCCATCCCCACTGGGCCTGCGTGCCAAGGAGTGTTCCCGGCGGCAGTTCATCCCTGGCTCCCACCGGATAGGAATCCGGAAGCGACTGGAGGCCGGTGAGGTCCATCGTGAAGGCGAACTCACCGTTGCCTACGGACACAGGGCTCCGCGGGTCGAGTGCCTGCTGGCGGACGTTGTGGCGCCGGACGAGTTCCTTCCTGTCAATGGGCCCGCGTGCGGACACCCCGGAGGTCGGGGACGCCGGCTGGTAGGTGCTGTTGGAAATACTCACGGTGCCTGTCTTCCTGGCGTTGACGCTTCGGCAGCATCTTGATACGTTTCACGAAACCGTTTTCTGGTGCCAGAAGGAAGCATACCCAATGGAGCGTAGCCTTTTCCGGAAATTCCGTACATCAGTTGCAGCCATTGCCGCGGTAAGCCTGGTGAGCCTCACCGCGGCGTGTTCCAGCACGCCGACCAACGAGGCGCAGGACGGGCCCGTTGAGATACGTTTTTCCTGGTGGGGCAATGAGGGGCGGGCGCAGCTGACCACCAAGGCCATCGCCGAATTCGAGGCCGCCTACCCGGACATCAAGGTGAAACCCGAGTACGGGGACATCAGCGGCTACTTTGACAAGCTGGCCACCCAGGTGGCCGCCAACGACGCCCCCGACGTCATCACGATGGGCGGTGCCTATCCCGCCGAGTACGCCAACCGCGGCGCACTCCTGGATCTGTCCAAGGTCAGTGGGGCATTGGACCTGTCCGCGATGGATCCGGGAGCGCTGGAAAACGGCCAGGTCCAGGGCACGCAATACGGGGTCTCCACCGGTGCCAACGCCCTCGCCATTGTGGTCAATCCTGCTGTTTTCGCCGCAGCCGGGGTCCCGCTTCCGGATGACAGCACGTGGGACTGGGACGACTTCGCGCAGACCGCCGCGGATATTACGGCCAAGAGCCCCAAGGGGACCTACGGAACAGCCAGCGTCCTGACCCACGATTCGCTGGATGCCTTTGCCCGCCAGCGCGGCGAATCGCTCTACACCCAGGACGGCAAGCTGGGCCTGGGGGTGGACACTGTCCAGGACTACTTCGACTACTCCCTGAAACTGAGCGAATCCGGGGCGGCGCCAAATGCGTCCGAGACGGTGGAGAAGTTGAACGTCAGCACCGAACAGACCCTCATGGGCATGGGCCAGGCCGGCATGATGCTCACCTGGAGCAACTCGCTCTCCGCGCTCAGCAAGGCCTCCGGCGCCGACCTGAAGCTGCTCAAACTCCCCGGCGAAACACACACCGCGGGCATCTGGCTCCAGTCATCGCAGTTCTACACCATCTCGGCCCGCAGCAAGCACACCGACGCCGCGGCCAAGCTGGTGGACTTCCTGGTCAACAACGAGTCCGCCGCCAAGATCATCCAGAGCGACCGTGGAGTTCCCAGCAATTCCGGAATGCGCACCGCCATCCAGGACCTGTTGACGCCGCAGGGGAAGGTGGAGGCTGAGTACATCGACCAGATCGGCAAGATGGACTTCGCCCCCACCTACATCGGGCCCACCGGTTCAACCGCAGTCTCCGAGATCATTGCCCGCATGAACACCGACGTCCTCTTCAAGCGGCTCTCGCCTGGTAAGGCCGCAGAGCAGTGGATCAGCGAAAGCAACGCCGCCATCGGCAAGTAGGCACCTGAACCGGGCAGGAGGCGGCAGCAACAGCCGGGACAGGGCAGCTACTGTCCTGCGTCGAGGTACTGGTCCGCCCAGGCGGCGATGATCCGGGCAGCCCGCGCCGCCTGGCCCTTACCTGTGAGGAGATGGTCGCTTCCCTCGAGGGAAACGAAGTTCCTGGGGTGGCGGGCTGTCTGGAAAATGGTGCTGGCATTCTCGATCCCAACGGTGTTGTCCGTGGGGGAGTGGAGCACCATCAGCGGCTTGTGCAGCTGCTTGATGCAATCCGTCAGGTCCGCGTTCTCCAGGTCTTCCACGAAGTGCTTGCGGATCTCCACCCGTTTCCCGCCAAGGTCCACTTCGGCGCTGCCCTCGCTCAGGATCTTGTCCAGGGCTGCGTCGAAGACGTGCGCCACGTGCTTGGGCGAGAAGGGGGCGCCGACGGTAGCGACGGCGTCGAGCTCCGGGATCTCCCGTGCCGCGGCCAGGACGGCCGCGCCGCCGAAGGAATGGCCCACGAGCAGGGAAATCCGCTTCCCCTCCGCGCGCATGAACTCAGCAGCCTTGACGGTGTCCGCCACCTTGTGGCTGAACGATCCCGCGGACCATTCACCGGCGGAGCCGCCCAGGCCCAGGTTGTCGAACCTCAGCATGCCCACGCCGCTGTCCGCCAGCGCCTTGCACATCCGCGAGGCGGACGGGCTGTCCTTGCCGAGCGTGAAGCCGTGCGAAAACACGCCCCAGCCCTTGACCGGCCCTTCCGGGACATCGATGATTCCGGACAGCGTTTCGCCGGTGGAGCCTTCGAAAGTGACTTTTTCGGAGCGGGACACGGCGTCCCCTTTCGTTTGGTACGAATGGCTGTGGGCCCACGCCCGCCGGGTTCCCTGGCCGAGCTTGCGAGGTCAGGGGGCGGGTGGGAAGAAACAACGACGGCGCCGCATCCCCGGAGTGGGGAGGGGCGCCGTCGTCCGCTGGATCCGTGTGGTCAGATCTTGCGGGAGAGGATTGCCTGCTTGACCTCGGCGATGGCCTGGGTCACCTGGATGCCGCGCGGGCATGCTTCGGAGCAGTTGAAGGTGGTGCGGCAGCGCCACACGCCTTCCTTGTCGTTGAGGATCTCAAGGCGCATGTCGCCGGCATCATCGCGTGAATCGAAGATGAACCGGTGGGCGTTGACGATCGCGGCAGGACCGAAGTACTGGCCGTCGGTCCAGAACACCGGGCAGGACGACGTGCACGCGGCGCAGAGGATGCACTTGGTGGTGTCGTCGAAACGCTCACGGTCCTCGGCGGACTGCAGGCGCTCCCGGGTGGGCTCGTGGCCCTTGTTGACCAGGAAGGGCATGACCTCGCGGAACGACTGGAAGAACGGCTCCATGTCCACAATGAGGTCCTTCTCCACCGGCAGGCCCTTGATGGGCTCAACGGTGATGGGCTTGGACGTGTCCAGGTCCTTCAGCAGCGTCTTGCAGGCAAGGCGGTTACGGCCGTTGATGCGCATGGCGTCCGAGCCGCACACGCCGTGGGCGCAGGAGCGGCGGAAGGAGAGGGTGCCGTCCGTTTCCCACTTGACCTTGTGCAGGGCATCCAGGACGCGGTCCGTGCCGTACATGGTCAGGTGGAAGTCGTCCCAGGTGGCTTCCTCGGAAACCTCCGGGTTGTACCGGCGGACGCGCAGGTGCACATCGAACGTGGGGATCTCGCCGCCACCGCCGACGCCGGCAGGCAGTTCGATCTTCGAGGCTGGCTCAGCAAGTTCAGCTGACATCTTAGTACTTCCTCACCATCGGCTCGTAGCGGGTAAAGACGACCGGTTTGGTGGCCAGGCGGATGCCGGCGATTGACTCGGCCGATCCGTCTGCCGGCGCGTGGTCATCCTTGTACGCCATGGAGTGCTTCATGAATTTTTCGTCGTTGCGGTCCGGGAAGTCCTCGCGGAAGTGTCCGCCGCGGGATTCCTCACGGTAGAGGGCTGCAACGGTCATCACCTTGGCCAGTTCCAGCAGGAAGCCGAGCTCAACGGCCTCGAGCAGGTCGAGGTTGAAGCGCTTGCCCTTGTCCTGGACGTTGATCCGCCTGTACCGCTCCTCGAAGGAGGCGATGTCGCGCAGGACCTGGTTCAGGGTTTCCGCCGTGCGGAACACCTGCATGTTGGCGTCCATGGTGTCCTGGAGTTCCTTGCGGATCACGGCCACCTTTTCGTCGCCGGTGCCGTTGCGGGCAATGTCCAGCAGCTCGGTGGTGTAGGCCAGCGGGTTCTCCGGCAGTTCCACGAAGTCGGCGGTCTTGGCGTACTCGGCCGCCGCGATGCCGGCGCGCTTGCCGAACACATTGATGTCCAGCAGTGAGTTGGTGCCCAGGCGGTTGGAGCCGTGCACCGAAACGCAGGCCACCTCGCCGGCGGCATACAGTCCGGGGACCACGGTGTCGTTGTCCTGCAGGACCTCGGTGGTGATGTTGGTGGGGATGCCGCCCATGGCGTAATGGGCGGTCGGGAACACCGGAACCGGCTCGGTGTAGGGCTCGACGCCGAGATAGGTCCGGGCGAACTCGGTGATGTCCGGCAGCTTGGCGTCGATGTGCGCCGGCTCCAGGTGCGTCAGGTCCAGGAGCACGTAGTCCTTGTTCGGGCCGCAGCCGCGGCCTTCACGGACCTCGTTGGCCATGGACCGGGCAACGATGTCGCGGGGCGCAAGGTCCTTGATGGTGGGGGCATAGCGCTCCATGAAGCGCTCACCCTCCGAGTTGCGGAGGATGGCACCCTCGCCACGGGCGGCTTCGGACAGCAGGATACCCAGGCCGGCGAGGCCTGTCGGGTGGAACTGGAAGAATTCCATGTCCTCCAGGGGGATGCCGCGGCGGAAGGCGATGCCCATGCCGTCACCGGTGAGGGTGTGGGCGTTGGAGGTGGTCTTGAAGACCTTGCCGGCGCCGCCGGAGGCGAAGACCACGGACTTGGCCTGGAAGACGTGCAGTTCACCGGAGGCGAGGTCGTAGGACACGACGCCGGCAACACGCTTCTGCTTGTAGGGCGTGCCGTCCTCGCGGACAGCATCCTCTTCAACCGTGAGCAGGTCCAGGACGTAGTACTCGTTGTAAAACTCGACGTTGTGCTTGACGCAGTTCTGGTACAGGGTCTGCAGGATCATGTGGCCGGTGCGGTCCGCTGCGTAGCAGGCACGGCGCACGGGGGCCTTGCCGTGGTCGCGGGTGTGCCCGCCGAAGCGGCGCTGGTCAATCCGGCCTTCGGGCGTGCGGTTGAACGGCAGGCCCATCTTTTCCAGGTCCAGGACGGCGTCGATGGCTTCCTTCGCCATGACCTCCGCGGCGTCCTGGTCAACCAGGTAGTCACCGCCCTTGACGGTGTCGAACGTGTGCCACTCCCAGTTGTCTTCCTCGACGTTGGCGAGTGCTGCACACATGCCACCCTGCGCGGCACCTGTGTGCGAGCGGGTGGGGTAGAGCTTGGTCAGTACTGCTGTGCGCGCGCGCTGACCGGATTCGATCGCTGCGCGCATGCCAGCGCCACCGGCACCGACGATGACGACGTCGTACTTATGGACCTGCATACCAGACGCTCTTTCTCTCAAAATTCGCTATAAAACAACGGGCGGGCGTTGCCTGCTCCGCAAAACAGGGCCCGCGGAGATTCCCGCGGGCCCGGGGTGGTGCCGGTGCTAGGCAGGGCAGAAGCCGCCAGGCAGGGGCACGCCGTCGACTACGGGGCAGGGATCGAAGGTGAAGATCACCAGGGTGCCCAGGACGATGATGACGACGGTGGCCGAGTAAAGGACCGTCTTCAGCCAGCGGCGGGTTGAGTCCTTTTCGGCGTAGTCGTTGATGATGGTGCGCACGCCGTTGGTTCCATGGAGCATGGCCAGCCACAGCATTGCAAGGTCCCAGAACTGCCAGAACGGGTCGGCCCACTTGCCGGCCACGAAGCCGAAGTCGATGGCGTGGATGCCTTCACCCACCATGAGGTTCACGAAGAGGTGCCCGAAGATGAGCACCACCAGGACCACGCCGGAGAGCCGCATGAAGAGCCATGCGATCATCTCGAAGTTGCCCTTGCTGCCACCGTGGCGGCGGTACTGGGGTGCGATCCGCCCACTGCGTGGGCTTTCGATGGTTGCACTCATGGCTTAGTGACCTCCCAGGGCGAGCGACAGGTGGCGGATGGAGAAGGCGACCATGGTGACCAGCCAGAGGCCCAGGACTGCCCAGAGCATCTGCCGCTGGTACTTGGCACCCTTCTTCCAGAAGTCAACCGCGATGATGCGCAGGCCGTTGAACGCGTGGAAAACAATGGCGGCAACAAGGCCGGTCTCGCCCAGGGCCATAAGGGGGTTCTTGTACGCACCGATCACGGCGGTGTAGGCCTCGGGAGACACACGCACCAAGGAGGTGTCCAAAACGTGGACCAACAAGAAGAAAAAGATCACTACACCGGTAATGCGGTGTCCTACCCAAGACCACATGCCTTCACGGCCGCGGTACAAGGTGCCAGCTGGTTTTGTCGGCACTGATAAACCTCCCTGCAACACAGCGGCGCTGGCATGAGATCCACGCGGGGGGAACGCCTGCTGCGAGAGCACTCGTAGCTCAGGCCTAAATCTAGGCTCCGCTAACAGCTTATTCAATTTAGGAGCTCCTTGGTGACCAGCAGTGGCGCGGATCTTCCAAAATTATGAGACAAAGGACACACTGCCCGCAGGCCGGTCCTCCGTGCGGGACTGCCGGCTGCCGGCATTCGCGCGATTGTGGCGGCGGAAACCGGCTCCGAAGGCGGCGCGCCGGGGTTCCGCTAAAGTAGGCGGTGATGAGTACAGACAAAGTGACAAGCCCGGCATCACCCCTTGACCGCTTCATTGCGGTGATCCCGGCCGGCGGCGTGGGGACCCGCCTCTGGCCCCTGTCACGCGCCGCAGCTCCCAAATTCCTTCACGACCTCACCGGCTCGGGCAGTACACTCCTGCGCGCCACCTATGACCGGTTGCAGCCGCTGGCCGGACGCAGGGTGCTGGTGGTAACCGGAAAGGCCCACAGGGACGCCGTGTGCCGGCAGCTTCCCGAAGTCCAGGATTCGGACCTGGTCCTCGAATCCGAGCCGAAGGACTCCGCGGCCGCGATCGGCCTTGCCGCGGCCATCCTGCACGAACGCGACCCGGATACCATCATGGGTTCGTTCGCTGCCGACCAGGTGATCAGCCCGGACAACCTCTTCCAGCAGGCCGTCCGCGAGGCCATCCACACGGCCGCCGCCGGCAAGATCGTGACCATCGGCATCAAGCCCACCCACCCCTCCACCGGGTTCGGCTACATCCGTTCCGGCCAGGAACTGCACATCGAGGGCGCGCCCAGCGCCCTTGACGTGGTGGAGTTCGTGGAAAAGCCGGACGAGGAAGTCGCCCAGCAGTACGTGGACAGCGGCAACTACGTGTGGAACGCCGGGATGTTCGTGGCGCCGGTGGCGCTGCTGCTCAAGCACCTTGAAGCCAACCAGCCCGAACTGTTCCGGGGCCTGCAGGAAATCGCCCAGGCCTGGGACACCCCCGCCCGTGACGAGGTCACCGCCCGGGTGTGGCCCACCCTGCCCAAGATCGCCATCGACTACGCGGTTGCCGAGCCTGCCGCCGAAGCCGGGGACGTCGCCGTCGTGCCCGGATCCTTCCGCTGGGACGACGTCGGGGACTTCGCCTCCGTGGGCCGGCTCAACAGTGCCAAGGAAGTGGATGACGTCACGGTGCTGGGTGAAGGCGCACGCGTCTTCACGGAGAACTCCAGCGGTGTGGTCGTTACGGACACCAAGCGCGTCATTGCCCTGATCGGCATCCAGGACGTCGTCATCGTTGACACGCCGGACGCGCTCCTGGTGACCACCATGGCAAACTCCCAGCGGGTGAAGGCTGCCGTGGACGCCCTCAAGGCCAGCGGAGACACCGACGTCCTTTGATGTAATCCTGCGACCGTGATGGCCGGTAATCAGCTGACCCTCGCTAGAGTGAAACAGTGCGCAACTACACTACCGAAGCCGAGCCCACCGACCTGGTGGCTCCGTGGCTCGAGCCCCTCCTCCCGGAACTGATCGACTTTCGGCGGGACCTGCACGCGCATCCGGAACTGTCCTTCAAGGAGTTCCGCACCACGGACAAACTGGCCGAGCGGCTCGAAGCCGCGGGACTCACGCCCCGCCGCCTGGAGGGAACCGGCCTCACGGTCGACGTGGGGGAGGGGCCCATCGCCACGGCTCTTCGCGGTGACATTGACGCCCTGCCCATCATCGAGGAAACAGGCCTGCCGTTCGCCTCGAAGAACCATGGCGTCACGCACGCCTGCGGCCATGACGTCCACACCACCACCATGCTGGGCATCGCCCTGGTGCTGCACCGGATGCACCAGGAAGAGCCGTTGGGTGCCACCGTCCGTATCATCTTCCAGCCCGCCGAGGAAACCATGCCCGGCGGCGCGCACGCCTGCATCGAGCAGGGGGTGCTGGAGGGCGTTCCGCGGATCCTGGCACTGCACTGCGACCCGCGGATCGAAGTGGGCAAGATCGGTACCCGCATCGGCGCCATCACCTCAGCCTCCGACACCATCCGCATCGAACTGTCGGGGCGCGGCGGACACACCTCCCGCCCGCACCTGACCGAAGAACTGGTGTTCGCGCTGGCGCAGATTGCGGTCAACGTGCCCGCCGTTCTCTCGCGCCGGGTGGATGTCCGCAGCGGGGTCTCCGTGGTGTGGGGCCAGATCTCAGCGGGATCCGCACCCAACGCAATTCCCGGCACCGGCTACATGGCGGGAACCATGCGCTGCCTGGACCGCGACGCCTGGCACGAGGCCGGCGAACTCCTGGACGAGGTGGTCCACCAGGTTGCGGCACCCTACGGCGTGGACGTCCGGCTCGAGCACACCAGGGGAGTCCCCCCGGTGGTCAACTCCGAGCATGAAACAGCCATCATCGAAGCGGCCGCCCGTGCCGAAATCGGTGAAAGCGCCGTGGTCCTGACTCCGCAGTCCATGGGCGGGGAGGACTTCGCGTGGTTCCTCGCCGAACTTCCCGGCGCCATGATGCGGCTGGGCACCAAGACGCCCGGCGGCGAGGAGTATGACCTGCACCGCGGTGACTACATCGTGGACGAGCAGGCTCTAGGCCTGGGGATCCGGGTCCTGACCGCCGCGGCGTTGCGCACCATCCGCCACGGGTAGGCCCGCGCCGCCCGCCGTCGTCGGGCTTTCACCTCACACCAGACTGTTCGCGTCCTTCACCTAAGTTGTGCACAACTTACTTGTGTACTATCGTTTTCTTCATGACCGATGCACCCAGGCTGGACCACCAGGTCTGCTTTGCGCTCTACTCCGCTTCCCGGGCCGCCACCGCGGTGTACCGCCCGGTCCTCGAGGAGCTGGGCCTCACCTATCCCCAATACCTCGTCATGCTGGTGCTGTGGGAAAACGAACCCCGCGGCGTAAAGGAGATCGGCGAAGAGCTCGGCCTGGACTCCGGCACCCTGTCGCCGCTGCTGAAGCGGCTGGAGACCCTGGGGCTCTGTGAACGCCGCCGGTCGGGCGAGGATGAGCGCCGCGTCGCCATCCACCTCACCCCCGCGGGGCGGGAGCTGAGCCGCAATGCCGGTGCCATACCGCAGCGGCTCGCCCAGGCCGCGGGGCTTACCGCGGAGGAGCTCGACCAGCTGCGCCACACGCTTGGGCGCCTGACCGCCGCGCTGCACGACGCGCACTGACGGCACCGGCTTCGGAACTTTTCATTCCATCAACAGGACGGATACAACCCGTGAAAACCCTCTACACTGCCGAGGCACTCGCCTCGGGCGAAGGACGCGACGGCACTGCGCGGACCAACGACGGCAAGCTGGATGTCACCCTGTCCAGCCCCGTCGAACTGGGCGGAAGCGGCCAGGGGACCAACCCTGAGCAGCTCTTCGCAGCCGGATACGCCGCCTGCTTCCACTCCGCCCTCCGGCTGGTGGGCCGCAAGGAACAGGCCGACCTGACCGACTCCGCCGTTGCCGCGAAGGTCCACCTGGGCCAGCTGGACGGCGCCGGCTTCGGGCTTGCCGCGGAGCTGGAGATTGCGCTGCCGGCCCTGGACCTGGCCACCGCGGAAGCGCTGGTCGCCAAAGCCCACCAGGTCTGCCCGTACTCCAACGCCACCCGGGGCAACATTTCCGTAGACATCAAAATCCTGGAGTTCGCCGCATGAGCCTCCCATCCGTAACCCGCGAAATCCAGCTGGCCTCCCGGCCCGTGGGCCGTCCCGTTCCGGAGAACTTCCGGCTGGCCGAGTCTCCGCTGCCGGAACTCGGGGACGGCCAGATCCTGGTCCGCAACCTGTTCATCTCGGTGGATCCCTACATGCGCGGCCGCATGAATGACGTGAAGTCCTATTCCGCCCCGTTCGCCCTGGACAAAGCGCTCGACGGCGGCGCGGTGGGCGAGGTGCTGGCGTCCCGTTCCGGACAGCACAAGGAGGGGGACGTCGTCGTGCATTCCCTCGGCTGGCGGGAGTACGCGGTGGTTGAGGGGAACGCGGCCACCAAGGCCGACACCGGGCTGGCACCGGCGCCCGCGTTCCTCGGGGCCCTGGGGATGACCGGACTCACGGCTTATACAGGGCTGCTGAAAGTTGCGGAGTTCGCTCCGGGAGATGCGGTATTCGTCTCCGGTGCGGCAGGAGCCGTGGGCTCGCTGGTGGGCCAGATTGCCAAGGCAATGGGTGCTTCACGCGTTATTGGCTCGGCGGGCTCGCCCGCCAAGGTGGCCCGACTGCTGGAGCTCGGCTTTGATGCCGCCTTCGATTACCACGACGGGCCGGTGCGGGAGCAGCTGGAAAAGGCTGCGGGCCCCGGCGGTATCGACGTGTACTTCGACAACGTGGGAGGGGAGCACCTTGAAGCCGCCCTGGCCGTCCTCAACGTGGGCGGACGCGTGGCCATGTGCGGCGCCATCGCCCAGTACAACTCCACCGAGCCGACCCCGGCGCCCCGCAACCTGATGCTCGCCATCGGCAAGCAGCTGACCCTCAGGGGTTTCCTGGTGGGCGGCCAGCGGCAGCACGCCGCGGAGTTCGCCGGGAAAATGGCGGGCTGGCTGGCCGACGGCACTGTCCGCTACGACGAGACCATCGTTGAGGGCTTGGACAACGCTCCGCAGGCCTTCATGGACCTCCTCGACGGCGCCAACACCGGAAAAATGCTGGTCCGGCTCTAAGGCGGACCGCCCCCGCCCAACCAGGAGGGGTGCCGCATCCCCGCGGCGCCCCTACTCGTTGGTAACAACTTGTAAACAATCTTCGGGATACCCTGCCGCCGTGCTACGGGCACGTGGCGCAGGCCACTAATGTTGGTGCCATCAGTGCGCTCCGGCGCAGTGCTGCGTGCCCTCAGTGAAAACAGAATTTCAGTGCAGAAACGGACACTCATTGAATTCGAGCCGTAGCGCCTCTCTCTTCATCCTGGAGGAAAATTGAAGAACTCACTGCGTGCAAGTTTCAAGCGGGGTTCAATGGCCGGCGTGGCTACCCTCGGTGCTTCGGCGCTTCTGTTGACCGCCTGCGGCGCAGCACCCGAAGCCGGAAGCTCCTCGACGGCCGAAGCCAGCGACTACACCGGCTGCATCGTCTCCGACTCCGGCGGGTTCGATGACCAGTCCTTCAACCAGTCCTCCTATGAGGGGCTGAAGAAGGCCGAGACCGACCTGGGGATCAAGGTCAACCAGGTCGAGTCCAAAACCAACAACGACTTCGAGCCGAACCTGCGCGCCATGGTCAGCGCCGGCTGCGACCTCACCGTCACGGTGGGGTTCCTGCTGGGCGACGCCACCAAAGCCCAGGCCGAGGCCAACCCGGACAGCCACTTCGCGATTGTGGACTTCGGTTACGAAACGCCTATCGCCAACGTCAAGCCGATCATCTACGACACCGCCCAGGCCGCGTTCCTCGCCGGGTACCTTGCAGCCGGCACCACCAAGACCGGCACGGTTGCCACCTTCGGCGGCATCAAGCTTCCCACCGTCACGATCTTCATGGACGGCTACGCGGACGGCGTCAAGTACTACAACGAGCAGAAGGGCAAGGACGTCAAGCTCCTTGGCTGGAACAAGGAAGCCCAGGACGGCAGCTTCACCGGCGACTTCGAGAAGCAGGACGTGGGCAAGCAGCTCACCCAGAACTTCCTGGACCAGGGCGCAGACATTGTCATGCCCGTAGCAGGTCCGGTAGGCAAGGGCGCAGGCTCCGCACTCAAGGAAGCCAAAGCTGCCGGCAAGGACGTCAAGCTGATCTGGGTTGACTCCGACGGCTACCTGACGGCCCCCGACTACAAGGACATCATGCTGTCCTCCGTCATGAAGACGATGGGCGACGCCGTGGAGGCCGTAGTCAAGGATGACAAGGAAGGCAACTTCGACAACACCCCGTACGTTGGCACGCTGGCCAACGACGGCGTCCAGCTGGCACCGTTCCACGACCTCGACTCCCAGGTCCCCGCGGAACTGAAGTCCGAGCTTGAGCAGATCAAGAAGGACATCATCGACGGGAAACTGAAGGTCGAATCCGAGGCAAGCCCGAAGGCCTGATCCCTGCCTGAGCGCCACCCCCGGCCGGTCACCGACTGGCCGGGCGGTGGCGCTTTTTGCTGGCTGCCCCGCACCGGACCGCAGCCCGCGTATACCAGGACTGCACCCACTAGGCTGGTGCTGCAGCCACATATCCCGTCCGGTCGATCACCGGACGCTTCGAGATTGGTCAGAGTTTTGAAACTTGAACTCAGAGGGATCACTAAACGCTTCGGCACCCTGCTTGCCAACGACCACATCGACGTGGTGGTTGAGCCCGGACAGATCCACTGTCTCCTGGGTGAAAACGGGGCTGGCAAATCCACCCTCATGAATGTGCTGTACGGCCTTTACGAACCGTCCGACGGCGAAATCCTCGTTGACGGCAAGCCCGTCTCCTTCCGCGGCCCCGGTGACGCCATGGAGGCAGGCATCGGCATGGTCCACCAGCACTTCATGCTGGTCCCCGTCTTCACCGTCGCGGAGAACGTGGCGCTCGGCGCGGAGCCCACCAAGGCCGCCGGGTTCCTCAACCTCGACGAGACGCGCCGCCGGATCAAGGAGATCTCCGATCAATACGGCTTCGACGTCGACCCCGATGCCCTGTTGGAGGACCTGCCCGTGGGCGTCCAGCAGCGGGTGGAAATCATCAAGGCGCTGGTCCGCGACGCCCAGGTCCTCATCCTGGACGAACCCACCGCGGTCCTGACACCCCAGGAAACCGACGAACTGCTGGACATCATGCGGCAGCTCAAGTCCGGCGGGACGTCCATCGTGTTCATTTCGCACAAGCTGCGGGAAGTCAAGGCAGTCTCGGACACCATCACCGTGATCCGGCGCGGCAAGGTGGTAGGGACGGCTGACCCGGCTGCTTCCACCACCGAACTGGCGTCCATGATGGTTGGCCGCGCCGTCAGCCTCACCCTGGACAAGGCCCCGGCGCAGCCCAAGGAAAAGACGTTCGAGGTCCGGAACCTTACCGTCATCGCCCCCAATGGCCAGCACGTCGTGGACGGACTCAGCTTTGACATTGCCCGCGGAGAAATCCTTGCGGTAGCCGGCGTCCAGGGCAACGGCCAGACCGAACTGACCGAGGCGATCCTCGGCCTCCAGGAACGCGTCCACGGGTCCATCCTGCTGGACGGGCAGGAACTCCTGGGCCGCAGCGTCAAGGAGGTGCTGAACGCCGGCGTCGGCTTTGTCCCCGAAGACCGCTCCGTTGACGGCCTGATCGGCACCTTCTCCATCGCCGAGAACCTGATCCTGGACCGGTACGATCAGGCGCCCTTCGCCAGGGGCATCAGCATGAGCCCGGCCAGGGTGCTGGAGAATGCCAAGAGCCGGATCGAAGAGTTCGACGTCCGAACCCCGTCGGGTGCACTTGCCGCCGGAACACTGTCCGGCGGCAACCAGCAGAAAGTGGTGATGGCCCGCGAGCTGTCCCGCCCGCTGCGCCTCTTCATTGCCTCCCAGCCCACCCGCGGCGTGGACGTGGGGTCCATCGAATTCCTGCACAAGCGGATTGTTGCCGAACGGGACCAGGGCACGCCGGTGATGATCATCTCCACCGAACTGGACGAGGTCATGGAACTGGCTGACCGGATCGCCGTGCTCTACAAGGGCAAACTCGTGGGCGTGGTCCCGGCAGGCACCAGCCGCGACGTCCTGGGCCTCATGATGGCCGGCATCCCGCCGGAGGAACATGTCCACACCACCCAGGCGGCAGAGGCCGCGCACACCACCACCAGCACCTCCGACGCCGAAGGAGGCGACCATGTCTGAAAAGCAGCCACCCCAACACGCTGAAGGCGAGCCCGCCGGGCGGGCGCAGCAGCCAACCCCCGCGGCGGAGGAAACCGCCGCAATCGTATCCGTTGATACCGCCGGCGGCGCCATGGAACCGTCGGCCGTACCTGCTACCGCCCAGAGCGGCCAGCTCCCGGGCGGTCCCGACACCCTGCTCCGGAAAATCTTCACCGGCAGCGGCATGGTCTCGGTCCTTGCGGTCCTGCTGGCCCTGATCATCGGCGGGCTGCTCATCGCCAGCACGGACAAGCAGGTGGCCACCACGGCCACGTACTTCTTCGCCCGGCCCACCGATTTCCTGGCTGCCGTCTGGAACGCGGCAACACGGTCCTACATTGCCCTGTTCCAGGGCTCGGTCTTCAACCCCCGGGGCAACGGGCTGGCAGCCCAGTTCGCGCCCTTCATGGAAACCCTCACCATCGCCACGCCACTCATCACGGCCGGCCTGGGCGTTGCCCTGGCATTCCGGGCAGGCCTTTTCAACATCGGCGCGCAGGGCCAGATCATCGTGGCCGGCATCCTGGCCGCCTGGGTTGGGTTCGCGCTCGACCTGCCGATGGGCCTGCACCTGCTCCTGGTCCTGGTGGCGGGGATCATCGGCGGTGCCTTCTGGGGCGGACTCGTGGGTGTCCTCAAGGCCCGGACCGGTGCCCATGAGGTCATCCTGACCATCATGTTCAACTACATCGCACTGTATTTCCTGCGGTACCTCCTGAACACTCCGGCCTTCCAGCGGCCGGGGGAGTCGAACCCCATCTCGCCCATCCTGGATCCCACTGCCGTTTATCCGCAGATCTTCGGCAGCCAGTACCGGCTCCACCTTGGCTTCCTCCTTGCCATAGCTGCCACCGTCCTGGTGTGGTGGCTCCTGAACCGCTCCACGGTGGGCTTCGAGTTCCGTGCCGTGGGGGCAAACCCCAAGGCAGCGCAGACTGCAGGTATCAACGTGTCCCGCTCCACCATCCTGGTCATGGCCCTTGCGGGGGGCCTGGCTGGCATGTCCGGCGTGGCGCAGGTGGCGGGTACGGAGAAGGTCCTTACCGACGGTGTGGCCGCCACCTACGGCTTTGACGCCATCACGGTTGCCCTGCTGGGGCGCTCGTCGCCGTGGGGCACTTTCGCGGCCGGCCTGCTGTTCGGCGCCTTCCGCGCCGGAGCTGTCCAGATGCAGATCCAGACCGGAACCCCCATCGACATTGTCCTGGTGGTCCAGTCCCTGATTGTCCTGTTTATTGCGGCGCCGCCGCTGGTCCGGGCCATCTTTGGCCTGAACCCCCGCCGCCGGAAGCCCGCCCGCCCGGCCAAGTCCCGCGAGGCAGCAACCACCGGAGGTGCAGCATGAGCACGACAGTATCCTCATCCAGGCCCGGCAACCCGCAGCCCGGAAACGCCGGCAAGGATGCTGCCGCCGCCACTGTCTCCGCCAAGCCCGTGGGCTGGAAGACGCCGGTATTCTTGGCCGCCTTCGCGCTGATCTCACTTGTGTTCTTCGGGCTGCTCGCACCCAACCAGACTGCAAGCTTCGGGATCTCCACGGGCAGCGACTTCTTCCAGCTGCCGGCCATCCAGGTGAACGCCTTCGCCGGCGGCCTGGTGCTGTCCATCCTCCTGCTGGGACTGGCGGCCTACGTCATCTACCTCAAGACCAGGGACAAGCCCGTCCCGGGCTGGCTCACCGTGGCGTTCATCGTCCTGTTCGTGGCCGCGTTCCTCATCTGGGTGGTGGGCGGCGCCCGGACGCCCAGCATCTCCCTGGCCGGGCTCATCGCCGGCTCCGTTACCCTGGCCGTTCCGCTGGTGTTCGGATCACTGTCCGGCGTCCTGTGCGAACGGGTGGGCGTTGTGAACATCGCCATCGAGGGCCAGCTGCTGGGCGGAGCGTTCACCGCCGCGATCATAGCCAGCATGACGCAGAACCCCTTTATCGGGCTGCTGGCCGCAGCCGTGGCCGGTGCCGCGGTCTCCATGGTGCTGGCACTGTTCAGCATCAAGTACCTGGTCAACCAGATCATCGTCGGCGTGGTCCTGAACGTGTTGGTCTCCGGTGTGACAGGCTTCCTGTTCAGCACCGTGATGCAGGCCAACAAGGCCCAGTTCAACTCCCCGCCAGGGCTGGACATCATCGAGATTCCCGTCCTGTCCAGCATCCCGGTCATCGGTCCCATCCTGTTCCGCCAGTCCCTGGTGGGCTACCTGATGTACATCGCCGTCCTGGTGGTCTGGGTAGGCCTCTTCAAGACCCGGTGGGGACTCCGCGTGCGGGCTGTCGGCGAGCACCCGCAGGCCGCGGACACCCTGGGCATCAACGTGAACGCCACCCGGTTCTGGAACGTCACCCTGGGCGGGGCAGTGGCCGGCATCGGCGGGTCCTTCTTCACCCTGGTGGCCATCGACAGCTTCACCAAGGAGATCTCCGGCGGCCGCGGCTTTATTGCCCTGGCTGCCCTGATCTTCGGCCGGTGGAACCCGATCGGGGCCTTCTTCGCCGCGCTGCTGTTCGGATTCGCGGACAACCTGCAGAGCATCGTCACCATCATCGGCACACCGGTTCCCAGCCAGTTCATGGCCATGCTCCCGTACCTGGTAACGGTCCTGGCGGTGGCGGGGCTGGTGGGCAAGTCCAGGGGACCCGCGGCCAGCGGCATTCCGTATGTCAAGGGCTGACGGCGTGGACGTGCCCGCAGGCGTGGGCGGTGCCGCAGATGTCGGCGCGGCCCGGCCGGTTGACTGGGAGGCCCTGAAGGCGGCCGCCGTCGCGGCGATGCGCCACGCCTACGTCCCCTATTCGAAGTTCCCGGTGGGCGCCGCGGCCCTTACCGGCGACGGCCGCCTGGTCAGCGGCTGCAACGTGGAGAACGCCAGCTACGGCCTCACCCTGTGCGCCGAGTGCGCGCTGGTGGGCAACCTGCACATGACCGGCGGCGGACTGCTCCGGGCGTTCTACTGCGTGGACGGGGACGGCAACATCCTGATGCCCTGCGGACGCTGCCGCCAGTTGCTGTACGAGTTCCGCGCTCCGGACATGGAGCTCATGACCACCCAAGGCATCAAGACGATGGACCAGGTGTTGCCCGACGCCTTTGGTCCCCAACACCTGGAGGAAACACCGTGACTGACAAGGGGGCACAGACCCACGCAGTGGACAACCTTGCCGAACCGTTCGACGCCGTCGACATCATCCGCGTAAAGCGGGACAAAGGTGTCCTCAGCCCGGAACAGATCGACTGGACCATCGACGCCTATACCCGCGGTGCGATCGCCGACGAGCAGATGGCCGCCCTGAACATGGCCATCCTGCTCAACGGCATGAACCGCACGGAGATTGCCCGCTGGACGGCGGCGATGATCGCCTCCGGCGAGCGGATGGACTTCTCCAGCCTGCGCAGGCCCGACGGCGGCCTGAAGTACACGTCGGACAAGCACTCAACGGGCGGTGTGGGGGACAAGATCACCCTGCCGCTCGCGCCCCTGGTGGCGGTTTTCGGGGTGGCTGTTCCGCAGCTCTCTGGCCGGGGGCTTGGCCACACCGGGGGCACGCTGGACAAGCTCGAGTCCATCCCGGGGTGGCGTGCTTCCCTCAGCAATGACGAGATCCTGGCGCAGCTCCAGGACGTGGGCGCCGTCATCTGCGCCGCCGGGGCCGGCCTGGCGCCCGCTGACAAGAAGCTCTACGCGCTGCGGGATGTCACCGGCACGGTGGAGGCCATCCCCCTGATCGCCTCGTCCATCATGAGCAAGAAAATCGCCGAAGGGACCGGCTCGCTGGTCCTGGACGTCAAGGTGGGCAGCGGCGCGTTCATGAAGGATGAAGCCAGGGCGCGCGAGCTTGCCGAGACCATGGTGGCCCTTGGCAAGGACGCGGGCGTGAACACCGTGGCGTTGCTCACCAACATGGACACCCCGCTGGGACTGACGGCGGGCAACGCCATCGAGGTTGAGGAATCCCTGGAGGTGCTGGCCGGCGGCGGTCCTGGCGACGTCGTGGAGCTGACCGTGCGGCTGGCTGAGGAGATGCTCGCCTGTGCGGGAGTTACCGACGCCGATCCCGCCGCCGCGCTCAAGGACGGCCGTGCCATGGACGTCTGGAACCGGATGATCGAAGCGCAGGGCGGGGACCCGAAGGCCAAGCTGCCCGCCGCCCGCGAGTCCGAAGTGGTGTACGCCCCGGCGGACGGGGTGCTCGTGGAACTGGACGCCCTCGCCGTCGGTGTCGCAGCCTGGCGCCTCGGAGCCGGGCGTGCCCGGAAGGAGGACGCAGTCCAGGCAGGCGCGGGAGTCCGGATGCACGCCAAGCCCGGGGCCCTGGTCCGGGCGGGGGAGCCGCTGATGACCCTGCTGACGGACACCCCGGACCGGTTTGCGCGGGCCAAGGAAGCGCTGGAACATGCAGTCGTCATTGCACCGGAGGGATCCAGGCCGGCACAGCGGTTGATCATCGACCGAATAGCATAGGGATCCATGCAGGCCATCAATGACTTCATCCTTGCCGCCGCCGGACAGCCGTGGGTGCTGTTCGTCGTCCTTGCGTGCTGCATCATTGACGGCTTCTTTCCACCCATTCCCAGCGAATCGGTGGTGGTGGGCCTGTCCGCAGTCGCCGCCACCGCCGACGTTCCAAACCCCTGGCTGCTGATGCTGGTGGCCGCCCTTGGTGCCTTCTCGGGTGACAACATCGCGTACCTGATTGGCCGCCGGGTGGGTACCCGGCGCTGGGCGTGGATGCGCGGGCCAAGGATGCAGAGCGCCTTCCGGTGGGCCGGCAGGGAACTGCGCAAGCGGCCGGCGTCGCTGATCCTGGTGGCGCGGTTTGTCCCGATCGGCAGGGTGGCGGTCAACCTCACCGCCGGCGTAACGCACTACCCGCACCTGCGCTTCGTGGGGCTGACCATCCTTTCGGCAACCCTCTGGGCCGGGTACTCGGTGGGAATCGGGCTGTTCTTCGGCCAATGGTTCGAGGACAACCACCTGCTGGGGGCGGTCATCGCCATTGTGTGCGCGGTGGCGCTGGGGATCGTCGTTGACCTGGTCATCAACCGCGTCCGGCGGCGGCCGCCAATGGTGGAGCGGATGAAGGAACCCGAAGCGTAGGTGAAGCGTTGTTCCAGCAGGCAGGGGCGTAGCGAAGGCGCCCTGGCCATGGGACACTAGAAACGATTTCCGCCTGGCTGGGCCACTGACGGCCACGCCAAATTGCATAGGAGCAAGACCCGCGTGGAGTTTATTAATGAGGCCGTGCTCCATGCAGCGGGTCAGTGGTGGATCTACCCGCTCCTGCTCATGTTCTTCTTCGTTGACGGCTTCGCCATGGTGGTTCCCAGCGAAACCCTGATCGTGGCCCTGGCGGCCTTTTCCCGGCACAGCGGTGAACCGAACCTCTGGATCCTGGGCTTCACCGCCCTGGTTGGAGCCATCGCCGGGGACAACATGGCCTTCATGCTCGGCAGGCGCATCGGCCTGAAACGGTGGAAATGGATGCGGCGCCCCAAAGTGCAGAAGGCCTTCAGCTGGGCCCGCTACGAGCTGGACAAGCGCGGCGCCGTGCTGATCTTCACCGCCCGTTACATTCCCTGGGGCCGGGTTGCCGTCAACTACGTGGCAGGCAGCACGGGATTCCCGCACCGCCGCTTCTTCCTGCTCGACGCTTTCGCCTGCGTCACCTGGGTGGGCTACTCCATCGGCATCGGGCTCCTGGCCAGTTCATTTCCATGGCTGCACCACAATCCGCTCCTCAGCGCCGGCATCGCGGTGGTCTTCGCCATCGTGCTGGGCGTCCTCCTGGACCATGTGCTCCGGCTCTGGCACAAGCACCTCGCCCGGAACGACGCGCAGGAGGTCGACGGGTGGCTCGACGGCGGCCCCGCCGGCGCCCGCAGCCCAGGGAACGGCGGCGCGGCGCACTTTGCTTCCGCGGCCGGGGACGGCGAACCGGCAGCCAAGTAGCGGCTGGCTTTGGGCTCCTGCCCACCCTAAGGTGGGAACGTGACTGAGCCCATTGTTGACGCTGCCCCTGCCATCGATTTCGACCTGAAGAACCTGCCCAAGGTCTCCCTCCACGACCACCTGGACGGAGGACTGCGCCCGGCCACCATCATCGAGCTGGCGGAAGCCGTGGGGCACACGCTGCCTTCCACCGATCCCGTTGCGCTGGGCGAGTGGTTCCGGGAATCCGCCAACTCCGGTTCACTGGTCCGCTACCTCGAAACCTTTGACCACACCGTCGCCGTCATGCAGACCCACGAGGGCCTGTACCGCGTGGCGAAGGAGTTCGTTGAGGACCTCGCTGACGACGGCGTGGTGTACGGCGAGGTGAGGTGGGCGCCCGAGCAGCACCTCCAGAAGGGCCTCTCACTGGATGAGGCCGTCGAGGCCGTGCAGGAAGGCCTGGAAGCCGGCGTCGAGGCCGTGGGGGAGAGCGGACGCGAAATCCAGGTGGGCCAGCTCATCACCGCCATGCGCCACGCGGACCGTGGCCAGGAGATCGCCGAACTTGCCGTCCGCCACCGCAACAAGGGTGCCGTAGGGTTCGACATCGCCGGAGCCGAGGACGGCTTCCTTCCCTCCCGCTTCCGCGACGCCTTCACCTACCTTGCACAGCACAACTTCCCCGCCACGGTCCACGCCGGCGAGGCCGCCGGGCTGGAGAGCATCCAGTCCGCGCTGGTAGACGGCCGCGCCCTCCGCCTGGGCCACGGCGTCCGGATCGCCGAGGACATCATGGTGGAGTTCGAGGACGACGCCGAGGACACCGTTGGCCTGGTCACCCTGGGCGACCTCTCCAGCTGGATCCGGGACCGCGGCATCGCCCTGGAAATCTGCCCGTCCTCCAACCTGCAGACCGGGGCGATTGCCGGCTTCGGCGAGGGCATCGAGAGCCACCCCCTGGACATGCTCTACCAGCTCGGCTTCAACGTCACCATCAACACCGACAACCGGCTGATGAGCGGGGTTACGTTGACGGACGAGTTCGACCTTCTGGTGGAAACCTTCGACTATGACCTCGACGACCTGCTGGAGCTGACCCTCAACGCCGCCGAGGCCTCCTTCCTTCCGCTTGAGGAAAAGGAAGCCCTGGTGGAGTACATCAACGACGCCTACGCCAACCTTGGCTAGCCAGCCGGACGCGGGCAGCATCCCGGCAGGGGAGGTGCAGGAGCTTCTCTATGTGGTTGCTGCCCTGCGGGAGCACTGCCCCTGGATGGGGGCGCTCACCCACGCATCCCTCGTGGAGTACCTCCTCGAAGAGGCCTTTGAAGTGGCCGAAACGATCGAGGCCGCCGCGCCCGCCGGAGTGCGGGAAGCGGCCGGGCCGGTGGATGTACAGGGAATCGACGACGACGAGCTGCTGGGTGAGCTGGGCGACGTCCTGCTGCAGGTGGTGCTGCACGCACGGCTCGCCGAGGAACGTGGAGCTTTCACGTTCGACGACGTCGCACGCGGCCTGAGTGCCAAAATGGTCCGCCGGAACCCCCATGTCTTCCGCCGGGACGGCTCACTGCAGGACACCTTTCCCGCAACGGTCCAGGAGATCGTGCAGAAGTGGGACGCCGTGAAGCGGGCCGAACGGCCTGGACGGCGGGACCCTTTCGCGGGGATTCCCCAGGCGCTCCCGGCGCTCGCCCGGGCACAGAAATCCATCGACCGGGCAGCACGGGCCGGAGAAGCCCTGCCGCCTGAGGCTCCCATCCCCGGCACGGAAGAAGAACTCGGGGAGCTGCTGCTCGCCGTCGTGCATTCCGCCCGGACCAGCGGATTCGATGCGGAGCGTGCCCTGCGCGGCGCCGTCCGGCGCTACCAGCAGCGCGTCCCCCAGCAGCACCACCAGGGATAGCCGCGCCATCATGACGTCCGGGCGCTGGATAGGTTTCCGTAACCCGGACCACTCTCGACTACGCTGGTCTGTGACGAGTACGTCGAGTCTTTCTGTTAGATCCCCCCGTTAATCGCCCATAAGGAGCAAATTCATGGCGCTTATCGATGCCATCCACGCCCGCGAGATCCTCGATTCCCGTGGCAACCCGACCGTAGAAGTTGAGGTCCTGCTCTCCGACGGCCAGATCGGCCGCGCAGCAGTTCCCTCCGGTGCTTCCACCGGCGAGCACGAGGCCGTTGAACTGCGCGACGGCGACAAGGGCCGTTACCTCGGCAAGGGTGTCCAGAAGGCCGTTGACGCGATCATCGACCAGATCGCTCCGGCCCTGACCGGGTTCGACGCCACCGACCAGCGCAGCATCGACCAGGCCATGCTGGACCTGGACGGCACCCCGAACAAGGGCAAATTGGGCGCCAACGCCATCCTGGGCGTGTCCCTGGCCGTGGCCAACGCAGCCGCCGCCTCCGCCGACCTGCCGCTGTACAAGTACCTCGGCGGCCCGAACGCCCACGTCCTGCCCGTCCCGCTGATGAACATCCTCAACGGTGGCAGCCACGCCGATTCCGACGTCGACATCCAGGAATTCATGGTTGTCCCGCTGGGTGCCGAGACCTTCTCCGAGGGCCTCCGCTGGGGCGTTGAGGTCTACCACGCCCTCAAGTCCGTCCTCAAGGAAAAGGGCCTGGCCACCGGCCTGGGCGACGAAGGCGGCTTCGCGCCGAACCTGCCGTCCAACCGTGCGGCACTGGACCTGATCCAGGAAGCCATCAAGAACGCCGGCTACACCCCGGGCAAGGACATTGCCCTGGCCCTGGACGTTGCCTCCTCCGAGTTCTTCACCGACGGCGCCTACCAGTTCGAAGGCAAGTCCCTGACGTCGGCCGAGATGAGCGCCTACTACGCCGAGCTCGTGGCCGATTACCCGCTGGTGTCCATCGAGGACCCGCTGGACGAGAACGACTGGGACGGCTGGAAGACCCTCACCGATTCCATCGGCGACAAGGTCCAGCTCGTTGGCGATGACCTGTTCGTCACCAACCCCTCCATCCTGCAGCGCGGCATCGATACCAAGACCGCCAACTCGCTGCTGGTCAAGGTCAACCAGATCGGCTCGTTGACCGAGACGCTGGACGCCGTCAGCCTGGCCCAGCGTGCCGGCTACACCACCATCACCTCGCACCGCTCCGGCGAAACCGAGGACACCACCATCGCCGACATTTCGGTGGCCACCAACGCCGGCCAGATCAAGACCGGCGCTCCGGCCCGCTCCGAGCGCGTCGCCAAGTACAACCAGCTGCTGCGCATCGAAGAGGAACTCGACGACGCCGCACGCTACGCCGGCCGCGCTGCCTTCCCGCGTTTCAAGGGCTAGTAGCCGCGTAAAACAATCAGCGGTGGCTATGGTTGAAGGACCATAGCCACCGTTGCTGTTTCAGCAGCACGTGTCATAGCAGTACGTGTTCCAGCCCCGATAGTGGCGGCCCAGGCAGGCTGCGTGTTTCAGGAGTGTCATGGCTACCCGCCGTCCCAAAGTCCCCAAGGTTGCCCCAGCCCGTTCCGCACAGGAAGCTTCCGACGGCGCGGACGTCATCCGCGCAGACTTCGGCCCGGGCAAGGACTCCGGCTCCGCGGGGACACCACGGGAATCCGCCGGTGCGCCGTCAGCCGCATCACCGGCAGGACGCCGGGAACCGCACGGCCGCAAGGACGCCGGGCAGGCAGCCCGCCGCAAGGGGAGCAGCGCCACCCCAGGCACGGCACCACGTGACGGCACAAAAGACGCAGACGAAGCACCGGAAGACCAGCAGCCCGTTCCGGCCAAGGCGTTCTCCGGACGAATGCTCGCGCTGGCCGTGGTGATGGTTGCCATCACCATCATGCTCGCGCCCACAGTCAAGATCTTCTTCGACAAGAAGGCTGAGATCGACGCGCTGAACGCCGACATCGCCGCCCGCCAGGCCGAGGGCGACGCCCTCCGGCAGCAGGTTTCGCGCTGGCAGGACCCCAACTACGTGAAACAGCAGGCACGCGACCGCATTAACATGGTTATGCCGGGAGAAACCGGCTACTGGGTTTTCGGCAGCGACCTGCCGGCCGGAGAGACCAGCAGCCAGCCCGGTGCAGCAGCACAAGACCCCGCCGATCTGCCGTGGGTGGATTCCCTGTGGGAGTCCATCACGCGCGCGGCTACAGACTGAACCGCAACAGGAAGGACGGCCCGCCACAGTGGAACACAACACGGCAGCCGCCCGGGACGAATCCCGCCAGCCATCAGCACACGACCTTGAAGTACTGAGCCGCCAGCTGGGACGGCCGGTCCGTGACGTGGTGGAGATTCCTGCACGCTGCATCTGCGGCAATCCGCTGGTGGCCGCCACCGCTCCGCGCCTCAGTAACGGGACACCGTTCCCCACTACTTTCTACCTAACCCATCCGGTCATCACCTCAGCGGTTTCGCGGCTTGAGGCCGCGGGCGTCATGAACGAGATGAATGACCAGCTGGCGGCCGATGAGGACTTGTCTGCGGCCTACCGCTCGGCACACGACGCCTACCTGGCAGCCCGCAATGCCATCGGCGAACGGTCCGGGATCGGGGCGGTCCCCGAGATCGACGGCATATCTGCCGGGGGCATGCCCACCCGCGTCAAATGCCTGCATGTCCTGGTGGGCCATTCGCTGGCCGCCGGCCCGGGGGTAAACCCCCTGGGCGATGAAGGCCTGGACCGGATCAAGGAATGGTGGACCGCCGACAGGTGCTACTGCGAGGGAGCCTGGGACACCGCCGGTGAAGCCCCTTCGCGGGACCTCAGCCGCCATGGACCGCAGGGACTGCCGGACATCGTCGGCCGGCCCGCCCCCGTCCGGAAATCCGCAGCCACCGCGGAGGCCCCGGAATGACGCGCGTTGCAGCCATCGACTGCGGCACCAACTCCATCCGCCTCCTGATCGCAGACATCGAACGCAGCAATGGAGCCACCGCACTCCAGGATGTGGTGCGCGAGATGCGCGTGGTCCGGCTGGGCCAGGGAGTGGACGCCACGGGGGAGCTCGCGCCGGAGGCCCTCGAACGCACCTTCGCCGCCACCGCTGACTATGCGCAGCTGATCCGGGACCATGGAGCTGAGAAGGTGCGCTTCGTGGCAACGTCGGCCAGCCGGGATGCACGGAACCGGGACGATTTCGTGGACGGAATCCGGAACCTGCTCGGCGTGGAACCTGAAGTGATTTCAGGCGACGAGGAAGCAGCACTGTCCTTCGCCGGCGCCAGCAGCGTCCTCCCCATCCTGGATGGCCAGGAAGTGCTGGTGGTGGACCTGGGCGGCGGCAGCACCGAATTCGTGCTGGGCACGGCCAGCGGGGTCACGGCGGCTAAGTCCGTGGACATCGGATGCGTCCGGCTGACCGAACGGCACCTCCGGGACGATCCGCCCACCGCCCAGCAGATAGCAGCGGCGGAAGCCGACGTGGACGCAGCCATCGCCCGCGCCCGCCAGGACGTTCCGCTGGAACGCGCCACCGCCGTCGTCGGTGTTGCCGGTTCCATCACCACCATCACCGCGCATGCGCTCGGACTGGCCGAATACATGCCCGAAGCGATCCATGGCGCCGAACTGCCCCTGGACACCGTTCGTGCCGCCTCCACCGGCCTCCTGGAAATGCCCAGGGACCGGCGCGCCGCCCTACCCTACATGCACCCCGGCCGGGTGGACGTCATCGGCGCCGGCGGGCTCGTGTGGCGGCGCATCCTTGAACAACTGGGCGAGCTCACCGGCGGCCGCATCACCACGGCCACCGCCAGCGAGCACGACATCCTCGACGGCATCGCCCTGAGCATCGGCTGACCGGATGCACCCCGCCATTTCACGCACCGCCCGCCTGCCCCGCGCCGCAGCCTCAGCTCTGCTGGTGCTGGTCCTTGCGGCGTCCTGTCTGGGCTTTGGCCTCTGCTCCGCCCCCGCCGCGCAGGCGGATGAGTGGCGGGACAAGCAGTACTGGCTTGCCGAGTCCGGCATCACCAAGGCCTGGGAGGTTTCCAAGGGCGCGGGCGTCAAGGTGGCCGTCATCGACAGCGGTGTGGACGCGGAGCACCCGGACCTGAAAGGCGCAGTGGCCGGGGGCTATGACGCGTCCGGTTCGGGCCGGCCGGACGGGCAACAGGGAGTGGGCATCAAGCCGGAACACGGCACCCTCGTGGCCACCATGCTGGCAGGACGCGGCCACCAGCCGGCCAGCCCCAGCCCGAGTCCCAGCGCCAGCCCCACGGCCGCCCCCGCCAACCCGGCGCCCGATGGCATCGTGGGTGTTGCCCCGGAAGCCCAGATCCTCTCCGTGTCCACCTGGCTGGGCTCAACCAACCCCTCGGGCAAGAGCGACCAGGACCAGATCCCCGAAGCCGTCCGCTGGGCCGTGGACAACGGCGCCAGGGTCATCAACATCTCCCTGGGCAGCACCACTCCGCAGTGGCCGCAGAGCTGGGATGCGGCATTCCTGTACGCGGAGCAGAAGGATGTGGTCATCGTTGCTGCCGCCGGAAACCGGGTGGGCGGCAATATCCAGGTGGGGGCTCCGGCCACCATCCCCGGCGTCCTCACCGTTGCCGGGCTGGACCGCCAAGGTGCGGCAAGCGTCGACGCGTCCTCCCAGGGCATCAGCATCGGCGTGGCTGCGCCGGCAGAGAACCTGCTCGGCGGCCTTCCCGGCGGAGGCTACGCCGAATGGGCAGGCACCTCCGGCAGCACTCCGATTGTCGCGGGCGTGGCTGCGCTCATCCGCTCCAAGTGGCCGTCCATGAGCGCGGAGCAGGTCATCAACCGCATTGTCTCAACGGCCAAGGATGCCGGTGCCCCCGGCAAGGACCCGCTGTACGGCTTTGGCGTGCTGAACGCCGAGGCAGCCCTGAAAGACACGGTCCCGGAGGCTGCCGGCAACCCGCTGGGTTCCATCGCCGAATGGATCCGGGTGCACCGCAGGGGGAACCTCGCCACTCCCGCCCCGCTGCCCACCACGGACGTCCCCAGCGCTGTTCCCACGCTGCCGGAAGCAACGGTGCCGGCAGCGGAGCCGCCGTCCCAGCGCGACAGCGCCATCGGCGCCTCCGTGGTCATCGGTTTTGGTGTGCTCTTCGTCGCCATCGTCGGTGCGGCAGCAATCCAGCTGCGGCGGGCCGCCAGGAACCCTGCACTGCCCGGGGAGGACGCAGATACCGGTGCCACGGAGGCGGTGGAAACCGGCCCCAAAACCTAGGCTGCGAGCGTCCCAACCAGTTAGTGAAGATTTTCACAAACTGTTGTATCCTTAAACCCATGGCAACCACCCCAGAGCTCCAGGACCGTCCCAGGGTACTCGTCGTCGGCGGCGGGTACGTCGGCCTGTACGTAGCACTCAAACTGCAGAAGAAGATCGCGAACGCCGGTGGCATCGTCACCCTCGTGGATCCACTGCCCTACATGACGTACCAGCCCTTCCTCCCCGAGGTAGCAGGCGGCAACATCGAGGCCCGCCACGCCGTGGTATCCCACCGCCAGCACCTCAAGCAGACCGAACTGATCCAGGGCCGCGTCACCTCGATCGACCACGCCAACCGCACTGCCGTTGTGGCCCCCGCTGACGGCGGCGCACACTTCGAGGTTCCCTACTTTGACGTCGTGATGGCTGCAGGTGCCATCACCCGCACCTTCCCCATCAAGGGACTTGCGGACAAGGGCATCGGCCTGAAGACCATCGAGGAAGCCGTTGCGCTGCGCAACAAGGTCCTCGAGCGCATCGAGGTCGCCTCCACCATGACCGACCCGGCTGCCCGTGCACGTGCCCTGACCTTCGTGGTGGTGGGCGGCGGCTTCGCCGGCATCGAGTGCATCACCGAAATGGAAGACCTTGCCCGGGCCGCCGTCCGGAACAACCCGCGCATCAAGCAGGAGGAAGTCCGCTTCGTCCTGGTCGAGGCCATGGGCCGGATCATGCCGGAAGTCACCGCAAAGCAGGCGGAATGGGTTGTGGAGCACCTCCGCAGCCGCGGCATTGAGGTTCTCCTCAACACGTCCCTGGACAACGCCGAGGGCAGCCTGAAGCTCATCAACCTTCCGGACAAGACCCCCGCGCAGGAGTTCGAAACGGACACCCTCGTGTGGACCGCCGGCGTGCAGGCCAACCCCATGGTCCGCTCCACCGACTTCCCGCTGGAGCCCCGCGGCCGCGTCCGCGTCCTGCCGGACCTCCGGGTTGCCGGCGACGAAGGCATCATCGACAACGCCTGGGCAGCCGGCGACGTCGCCGCGGTTCCCGACCTCACCGGCAAGGGCCTCCCCGACGGGACCTGCGTCCCCAACGCCCAGCACGCGCTCCGCCAGGCCAAGCGCCTCGCCAAGAACCTGTGGGCCTCCCGCTGGGACAAGCCGCTGAAGGATTACAAGCACAAGAACCTGGGCGCTGTGGCCGGCTTCGGCCAGTGGAAGGGCGTTGCCAACATCAACCTGGTGGGCAGCATCGGCCTCAAGGGTGCACTCGCCTGGCTGGCACACCGCGGCTACCACGGCATGGCGATGCCCACCTTCGAGCGCAAGTTCCGCGTGATCTTCAACTGGATCATCAGCTTCTTCACCGGCCGCGACACTACGCAGCTGATGGACCTGGACAACCCGCGCGGCGCGTTCGTCGCAGCAGCCACCCCGGCCCCCAAGCCGGCTGCCGCTCCGGTGCCGGCCCCCGCGGGCAGTGGTTCCGGTTCCTCGGCGGTCTCCCCGGCCGCTGCCGAGGCCAAGGAAACGGTCTCGGCGAAGGTCAAGTAAAGGGCTGTACGCCCCTGCGCTGTAATTTACGACGGCGGCTGTCCCCTGTGCGGGGCAGCCGCCGTTGGCATCCCCGGACGTTTGCGTCTCCACCAGGTGCATCCCGCCGCGGCGCTGCCCTCCAGCGCCGGTTGCGGCCTCCTAGACTGGCACCATGACTGGCGAGAAGAACCTTGAGGCGCTGCTGGCAGCGATGCATCCGGTGCAGCGCGGCGGCGAATACGTCTATGCCATGTGGCCGGACGGAAGGCCCCTGGTGCCGGGCATCGAGGCAGCGGTCCGCGAAGCCGAGGGCCTGACGGTGGTGCTGCCCCGGGCGGTGGCTGACAGGGAAGGCCTTGGCTACGAGTTCGTGGGCGCCTGGATCACCCTGGAGGTCCACTCCGCGCTGGAGGCGGTAGGCCTGACGGCCGCCGTCAGCAAGGCGCTTGCCGAGGCCAGGATCAGCTGCAACGTGCTCGCCGGCTTCCACCACGACCATCTGCTGGTTCCGGTCGCTGACGCGCCACGGGCCCTGGAGGTCCTGGCCGGGCTGTCCGCAGGCAGCAGGCAGGTGCCACGGCCCGAGCTGCTGGTGCGCAGCGAGGGGCCCGAGGACCGCGCGGCCATCCTGGCCCTGACGGCCGACGCCTTCGCGGTCTCCCCGGCCACCGGCCTGAAGGCGGAGGGCGAACCTGTGGAGGTGAGAGTGCTCCGCGGCCTCTTCGAGTCCAAGGAGTACCTGCCCGAATTCAGCCTGGTGGCGGTCCTGGACGGCGAAGTGGTGGGCCACGTCATCAGTACCCGCGGCTGGGTGGGCGACCATGGGCTGCTGGGCCTGGGTCCCCTCGGCGTCACGCCCAGGCACCAGCGGCACGGTGTCGGGTCGGCGCTTATGAAGGAGACCATCCATCGGGCAAACGCGGCGGGGGAGAGCGGCATTGCCCTCCTGGGCAGCCCCGAGTACTACTCGCGTTTTGGTTTTGTGCCTGCCACTTCGCTGGGGGTGCTGCCGCCTGACGAGGCGTGGGGCGACTACTTCCAGCTGCTGCCCCTGGCGCTCTGGCCCGGCGGCGTCCACGGCACCTTCCGGTATGCCGAACCCTTCGCGCTCGCCTGACGGGATACCATTGACCGGGCGCCCCAGTAGCCCAATTGGCAGAGGCAGCGGACTTAAAATCCGCGTGTTGTGGGTTCGAGTCCCACCTGGGGTACGCAGCAGCTTAAAGCAAGGCCAGGAACGGAAGCCGTCCGCACAGCGGGCGGCTTCTTCCATTTAATTCCACATATGCAACTACTGTTATAAGGATGTGACCTCAGTCACTTATCTTCGGCTCCGATTTGCATTAGCTTGAAGCTAAATCAGGAACACCTGATTTTTCGTGTCAAAGGCCGTTCGCACCTTTAGATCGAGGAGCTCGTAAATGACTTTATTCCCCCAGGCGGGAACCCGTGTTGCCAAGCTGACAGCGCTTGGCATCGGCGTCGCCTTTATGGCAACGGCTTGCGGCGGTTCGTCCACACCCACGGCAACCGAATCCTCTGCCACCGCAGAAGCGGCAGGAATTGCCTGCCCCGCAACCGAGGGCAGTGGAGGCGCTGCCGCCAGCCAGCCTGCGGAGACCCCCTCGGTGCCGCCGTCAACCGGCTCTACTGAAACCCCGCTGCGGATTGGTTCGCTCCTTCCCACCACCGGTTCGCTGGCGTTCCTCGGCCCGCCCGAAATCGCCGGCGTCAACCTTGGCATCGACGAAGTCAACAAGGCAGGCGGCGTCCTGGGCAAGCCGGTCGAAGTGATCCACCGCGACTCCGGTGACACCAAGACGGACATCGCCACCCAGTCCACGTCCGCGTTGCTGGGCCAGGGCGTCAGCGCCATCATCGGTGCGGCGTCCTCAGGTGTGTCCAAGACGGTCATCAACCAGATCACCGGCGCCGGCGTCATCCAGTTCTCGCCCGCCAACACCTCCCCGGACTTCACCACCTGGGATGACAAGGGCCTGTACTGGCGTACGGCACCCTCCGACGTCCTGCAGGGCAAGGTGCTCGGCAACTACATGGCCACCTGCGGCGCGCAGACCGTGGGCATGATCGTCCTGAATGACGCGTACGGCACGGGCCTGGCATCCAACATCAAGTCGGCTTTCGAGGCGGCAGGCGGCCAGGTTGTGGCGGAGGAACTCTTCAACGAGGGCGACACCCAGTTCAGCAGCCAGGTGGACAAGATCATTGCGGCCAAGCCGGATGCCATTGCCCTGATCACCTTTGACCAGGCCAAGAGCATTGTCCCGCTGATGACCGGCAAGGGCGTCAAGGCCACCCAGATGTTCCTGGTGGACGGCAACACTTCCGACTACAGCAAGGACTTCCAGCCGGGCACCCTGAAGGGCGCACGGGGCACCATCCCGGGCACGTTCGCCCAGGAGGACTTCAAGAAGAAGCTGCTGGCCATCGACCCGGCCCTCAAGGACTACAGCTACGCCGGCGAGTCCTACGACGCCGTGAACCTCATCGCGCTGGCCGCAGAGGCAGCACAGAGCACCAAGGGCGTGGACATCGCGGCCAAGCTCAAGGAAGTCTCTGAGGGCGGTGAGAAGTGCACGTCCTACGCTGCCTGCGTCACGCTGATCAGGGAAGGCAAGGATGCGGACTACGACGGCCAGTCCGGCCCCGTGACCTTCTCCGAGGCCGGTGACCCGACCGAGGCTTACATCGGCATCTACGAGTACCAGGATGACAACAAGTACACTGCTGTGAAGGAAGAGTTCGGCAAGCTGTAAGCGCCGTACCTGAAACACAAGGAAGCCCCCGTCCAGCCGGACGGGGGCTTCCTTGTGTTTGCCTTGGCCTTACTCGACGGTGTCCGCCAAGGTACCCAGGTAAAGCTGGATGACCTTGGGGTCCTTCATCAGCTCACGGCCCGTGCCGGTGTACGCGTCCCGTCCCTGGTCCAGGACGTAGGCCCGGTCACAGATTTGCAGGCAGCGCCGGGCGTTCTGCTCCACCATGATCACGGAGACGCCCGCACGGTTGATCTCGTGGACGCGCAGGAAGGTCTCATCCTGCTTGACGGGGGAGAGGCCTGCGGACGGCTCGTCGAGGAGCAGCACGGCAGGATCCATCATGAGAGCCCGGCCCATGGCCACCATCTGGCGCTCGCCGCCGGAGAGCGAGCCGGCGCGCTGCGCGCGCCGCTTGCCCAGCTCCGGGAACAGGCCGGCTACGAAGTCGAACCGTTCGGCAAAATCCTTGGGCCGCTGGAACATGCCCATCTGCAGGTTTTCCTCGATGGTCAGCGTGGCGAACACGTTGTTCGTCTGGGGGACAAACCCCACACCCCGGGACACCAGCTTGTTCGCTTTCAGTCCGGTGATGTCCTGGCCGCGGACCACCACCGTCCCGGAATGGACTTTGACCAAACCGAACATTGCCTTCAGGAGGGTCGACTTACCGGCACCGTTGGGGCCGATAATGCCGATCAGCTCGCCCTTGCGGGCTTCGATGCTGCAGCCATTGAGGATGTTCACTCCCGGCAGGTAGCCCGCCACGAGATCGGTAACCTTGACCACCGAGTCACCGTCGGTGACTGGATGTGCGGCCGCTGCCGCGCTGGTGCTGCTCATTGCCCGTCCTTCTCTGCGCTGCCTGTGTCCGTACTCCCATGGCGGCCGTGCGGGCTCCCGGCCTGATGCCGCCCCGTGCCCCGGCGATCCGGTTCCGCCTCTCCCGCCACAACGTCCAGCGAGATGATTCCGGCGTTCTCGGTTCCCACAATCGATTCCTCGTCCGCCACGAGTTCGGCAGCGAGCTCCTTCAGGCCCTCGGAGTCTCCCAGGTCGACGTCGTGGTGGGCGCCGAGGTAGGCGTCGATGACCGCAGGGTTCTTCATGACCTCGCCCGGCGGGCCTTCCGCCACCACCTTGCCTTCAGCCATCACCACCACCCAGTCGGCGATATGCCGGACCATGTGCATGTCGTGCTCGACGAACAGCACCGTCATGCCCTCGGCCTTAAGGTTCTTGATGTGGTCCAGGAGGGACTGGGTCAACGCGGGGTTGACGCCTGCCATGGGTTCATCCAGCATGACCAGTTTGGGCCGGACCATCAGGGACCGGGCCATCTCCAGGAGCTTGCGCTGGCCTCCCGAGAGGGACGCCGCATAGTCGTCCTTTTTGGCGTCGAGCTTGAACTTTTCCAGCAGGACGTTGGCCTCGTCGGTGATCTGTTTTTCCCGGCCGCCCCACATGCCCTTGAAGAGCGCCTTGGACAGCCGCTCGCCAGGCTGGTTTGCAGCGCCGAGGCGCATGTTTTCCATGACGGTCAGCTTGCCCATGACCTTGGTGAGCTGGAAGGTGCGCACCATACCCATCCGCGCCACCTTGTAGGGGGACACGCCTGCGAGGCTCTTGCCTTCGAACTGCCACTTGCCCGTGTTGGGTGTGTCAAAACCGGTCAGCAGGTTGAAGAGGGTGGTCTTCCCCGCGCCGTTGGGACCGATCAGTGCCGTGATTTTGTGCCGGGGGATCTCGAGGTACTCTACGTCGACGGCGTTGATGCCGCCGAAGCTGCGCGTCACGTTCTCCGCCACGACGATAGGGTCGCGCTTCTTGCAGCCGGGTGCTGCCTCGCCGGCTGCTATGGGCCGGGTGTCGGTCATGTAGTCCACGCCGGCCTCGCCGGAGGTTGCAGGTTCTTCGCTGTGCATGCTCATGCGAACGCCAGCTCCTTCTTGTTTCCAAAGACGCCCTGGGGCCTGAAGATCATCAGCAGCATCAGGGCGACGCCAACCAGGATGTAGCGCAGCTGCCCGGCCTGGACCGTGTTCAGCCACGTGATGGCTCCTGACTCGATCAGGCCGTACAGGATGCCCTGTGTCAGGGACAGGACAACCCAGAAGATCATGGCGCCGATGACCGGACCAAGCACGGTGCCCAGGCCGCCCAGCAGGAGGCAGGTATACAGGAAGAACGTCAGTTCCGTTCCGTAGTTGGCTGGCTGCACCGCTCCACGCGGAAGCGTGAAGATCATCCCGGCGAGCGCTCCGAGGACGCCGCCGATAATAAGGGCCTGCATCTTGTAGGCGTAGACGTTCTTGCCCAGGGACCGGACGGCGTTCTCATCCTCGCGGATACCTTTGAGGACACGCCCCCAAGGGCTGCGCATCAGCAGCCATACCAGGGTGCAGCAGAGGGCGACCAGCGCCCACCCCACCACGCGGATGAAGAAATCGCGGTTGTTCATGCCGAAGTAGGAGCCTTCGGGGAAGGGGTTCATGCTGTAGAACCCGCCCTCGAAGGCTGCCAGGCCGTTTGCCGAACCCGTCACGGCTGTGAGCTGGTTGGTGGTCACGATATAGCGGACAATCTCCGCGGCGGCGATGGTCACGATAGCCAGGTAGTCCGCGCGGAGCCGCAGGGTGGGTATGCCCAGCAGCAGGGCGAACACCGCAGAGGCGAGGATGGCGATCAGCAGCCCCACAAAGAAGGGGACCCCGAAGGTGAGGGTGGAGATGGCGAAGCCGTAGGCCCCCACCGCCATGAAGCCGGCCTGCCCGAAGTTCAGCAGGCCGGAATAGCCGAAGTGCACGGCGAGGCCGAGCGCGGCCAGGGCGTAGGCCGCCGTGGTCGGGCTGAAAATTTCACTGGCAGCGCTGGAAAGAATGAATCCAAAGTCCATGGCTGTCTCCTAACCCACGCGCTCGCGCCGGCCCAGGATTCCCTGGGGCCGAAACAGAAGGACAACGATCATGATGAAGAGGGCGCCCACGTACTTCAGGTCCGCGGCGAGGCCGAACACGGTGGTCAGCTCCACGAAGATGCCCACGATGATGGAACCGATCAGGGCGCCAAAGACTGTGCCGAGGCCGCCCAGGGTGACGCCGGCGAAGATGAGCAGCAGGATGGCGGAGCCCATGTCGAACGTTACGCCGGGCCGGTAGTAGGCCCACAGGATGCCGCCGAGGGAGGCCAGCATGCCGCCCGTGATCCACACGATCCGGATGACGGAGTCGACGTCGATGCCCGAGGCCGCCGCCAGGGCGGGGTTGTCGGCTACGGCGCGCGTGGCTTTGCCCAGCCTCGTCTTGAGCAGCACGATGCCGATCAGGGCGATCACCACGGCGCTGATGCCCAGGGACCAGAGGTTGTTGGGCGAGATGGAGACAGGTCCCAGCTGGATTTCGGGGCTCTGTGCGTAGGGAAGCTGCTGGGTGGCGCCGCCGAAGTAGAACTGGATGACGTAACGGACTGCCAGTGCCAGGCCGATGCTGACGATCATCATGGGTACCAGCCCCGTGCCGCGGCGCCGCAGCGGCCGCCACAGCCCTCTGTCCTGGGCGTAGCCGAAGAGGCCGCCGCCCAGCAGGGCCAGCAGGATTGCGAGCCAGAAGGGCAGGCCCAGGGCGTTGAAGGCGAACACCAGCACCGCGCCCAGCGTCACCATCTCGCCGTGGGCGAAGTTGGTGAGCCCGGTGGTGCCGAAGATCAGGGACAGACCCACCGAGGCCAACGCAAGGAGGAGGCCGAAGCTCAGGCCGGCGACGAGCCGGTTGAGTAGGTTTTGCCCGAAGTCCTGCTGCTGCACCACGATGCCCTTGCCGAATGCGAAGATGACCGAGAGGTTCGAGGTCTGGCTGAACGTGACGTCGCGGGGGTTTTCCTGGCCCTCAGCCAGGGCAATGCCCTCAGGCAGGGTGGACTCGTCCAGCTCCACGGTGTAGGTGCCCTGTTCGGGCACCCCGATGTTCCAGGCTCCGTTCGCGGAGGACGTGGCCGTGCCGGTGAAGTCATCCTTCGTGGCCGTGATTGTCACGCCCGCCAGGGGTGCCCGGGTGTCATCACGAAGGAATCCGCTGATGTTGTTTTGGAAGGTCTGATTCGACGGGGATGGTGTCGGAGACGGCGAAGTGGCCTGGGAAGCCGGTGCTGCCACGAGGAGGATTGCCAGGATGGAAGCGCTGATGGCTCCCAGTAATCTCAGCAACCCTCGCCGTGCGCCGGCCGGCGGGCCTTGGGGTGTACTTCTCAAAATGGTAAACCTCCACTTGGGGGCGGTCTCGGCTGCGCCATTGCAGCCGCTGCGAACGGATGCAGGGGTAGGGTGGTGCCATCAGGCCGGCACCCGCCACATATGTGAGTTCCGTCACCCTGCTTGGCTTATGCTACAGCGCGGAAGTACCGGTAAATGCCGAGGTCCAGGCGCCGATGGTAGCGATCGGATAACAACTCCGTGCTCCTGTTTCCGGCGGGGAACTATTGAGGGTGCATTTACGTGAGAATTGGTAGCGTAAACCTTAAGGTTCACAACACATCCCATATGGAGGAATCCCGCAATGGCACTTGGCGGCAACCCGATCTTCAACGGAAAGAGCTTCCGTGGAGCCACCCAGGCACCGCCTGTTCCGCAGGCTCCCTACGGACACCAGCCCTACGGCCAGCAGCCGTATGGCCAGGCACCCTACGGCCAGGCCCCGTATGGCCAGCAGGGCTACGGCCAGCCGCAGAACATGACCGACGAGCAGCTGCGGCAGATGTACAACCAGCCCGCTGCAGGCCCCGCTGACACCGGCCGGATGACGTACGACGACGTCATCATCAAGACCGCCGCCTGCCTGGGCGTGCTGCTCGTCGGCGCCGGCGTCACAATGTTTGTTGGCCTGGGCCTCGCCTCCATGCTGATGATCGTCGGGGCGCTGGGCGGCTTTGTCCTCGCGCTCGTGAACACCTTCAAGAAGCAGCCTTCGCCCGCGCTGATCCTTGCCTACGCAGGCCTCGAGGGGCTCTTCCTCGGTGGCCTCACACGCGTCCTGGACACCATGTACCCGGGTGTCGGGCTCCAGGCCGTCATTGGCACGCTGTCCGTCTTCACCGTGACGCTGCTCCTGTTCAAGAGCGGCAAGGTGCGCGCCACCCCCAAGGCCATGAAGTTCTTCATGATCGCTTTGGCCGGCTACGCGCTGTTCTCCGTCGTGAACCTCGTCATGATGCTGACCGGCCTGACCTCGGAACCGTTCGGGCTGCGCAGCGGCATCATCGGCGTTGTCATCGGCATCCTTGCAATCGGCCTGGCCGCATTCTCCCTGGTCATGGACTTCACCAGCATTGAAGCGGGCGTCCAGAGCGGCGCCCCGCAGCGCTTCTCCTGGACGGCAGCGTTCGGCCTGACGGTGACGCTGGTATGGCTCTACGTGGAAATCATCCGCCTGCTGGCCATCCTGCGCGGCGAAGACTGACACCCGGGCCGGCGCCCGACGTCGGACCTTTTTAACAGCTATGGGCCCCACCTCACGGTGGGGCCCATAGCTGTTAAAACCGCAGCCCGGGAGCGCGCTACGCGATCCGGCGGGCTCCCGCCGCCGGGGACACCGTGAAGATGTCCGGTGCCTTGTACCCGGCATCTGCGAATGACTTGGCGACGGCGTCACGCACCGCCTGCTCCAGTCCCACCGGCGTCAGCGCGATGGCCGCACCACCAAAACCGCCGCCTGTCATGCGGGCGCCGATGGCGCCGCCGGCGCGCGCAGTGTCGACCGCCAGGTCCAGCTCGGGGCAGGAAATCTCGAAGTCGTCGCGCATGGACACGTGGCTGGCGTCCAGAAGGGAACCAATGGCGGCCGGTCCCGCGGTTGCCAGGAGCTCCACGGTCTGGAGCACACGGTCGTTCTCAGTCACCACGTGCCGTACGCGCCGGAAGGTGACTTCATCCAGCAGGCCGCTGGCTTCCTCCAGGTCACCCACCTGAACGTCCCGAAGCGCTTTGACCCCAAGCACCTCGGCGCCCAGCTCGCAGGACGCCCGCCGGGACGCGTAGCCGCCGTCGGCATGTGAATGCGAGACCTTGGTGTCAATCACCAGCATCACCAGATCCGCCGGCCGGGTCTCGAACGGAACCAGGCGGGCGTTCTGGTCCCGGCAGTCCAGGAAGACCGCGTGGCCTTCCGCGCCGCGGAGCGAAGCGGACTGGTCCATAATGCCCGTGGGGGCGCCAACAAACTCGTTCTCCGCCCGTTGCGTGGCCAGCACCATGTCCTCGGCGTCGAGCCCGGCGCCGGTCAGCTCGTTCAGTGCCGAGATGACCGCACACTCAATGGCGTGGGATGACGAGAGTCCGGCTCCGAGGGGTACGTTTGAGTCGAGCAGGAGGTCCACGCCCGGAACCTCGATACCGCGCTGTTTCAGCGCCCACATCACGCCGAGGGGGTATTTGGTCCAGCCTTTGGCGGAGCCCGGGCGGAGGGACTCCACCGTGGTGCCCACGACGCCCTGGTCCCCATAGGTGGAGAGCAGCCGTACCGAGGCATCGGGGCGGACCCGGACGGCCACCCGGGCGGTCCGGTCAATGGCGAAAGGCAGGACGAAACCCTCGTTGTAGTCCGTGTGCTCGCCAATGAGGTTGACCCGTCCCGGCGCCTGCCAGATGCCGTCCGGAGCGCCGCCGAACTCCTTCGCGAACCGGGCGGCCAGGTCCTCGGTACCTGCCGGCGCACGGGTGGCCAGGGGGTCGGGTGCGGCGTTCACGCGTGGGCTCCTTCGGGTGTGGCCGCCAGGGCGGCAGGGCGTGCGGCGGCGGACGGGAGGGTGACTTCCCGGAGGCGCTCCGCCACGCTCTCCGGGGTTGTGTCGTTGATGAAAGCGCCCATAGCTGCCTCCGATCCTGCCAGGTACTTGAGCTTATCTGCAGCCCGCCGCGGGGACGTCAGCTGGAGGTGAAGGTATCCGGAGGGACGCAGGACCGGGTCCAGGGGAGCCTGGTGCCAGGCCGAGATATAGGGCGTGGGCGTGGGGTAGAGGGCGTCAACCCGCTGGAGAAGGTTGAGGTAGACGGACGCAAGCTCATCCTTCTCCTCGCCGTTCAGCGCTGCCAGGTCCGGAACCTGGCGGTGGGGCACCAGGTGGATTTCCAGCGGCCAGCGGGCAGCAAAGGGAACATAGGCGCTGAAGTTTTCGCCTTCCAGGACCATCCTGCTGCCGTCTTCCCGTTCAGCGCGCAACAGGGACCCGGTCAGTGTTTCCCGGCCCTCGTGGGCGTCATGGAACTTGCGGGCCGCGGCCCCCAGGACTCCCGCGCGGGGCGTGACATAGGGGTAGGCGTAAATCTGACCGTGGGGGTGGTGGAGCGTCACGCCGATGTCGGCGCCGCGGTTCTCAAACGGGAAGACCTGCTTGATTCCGGGGAGGGCGCTCAAAGCCTCCGTGCGGTGCGCCCAGGCCTCTATGACCGTGCGCGCACGCTCTTCCCCCAGCTCGCTGAAGGAGCCGGTATGGGACGGGGTGAACGCCACTACCTCGCACCGGCCGTAGGCGGGTCCCTTCGTACCCCATGATGTTTCTTCCGGAATCGGGCCCAGCGCAGGCCCCAGCGACGGGAACCGGTTCTCGAACACCACCACGTCGTAGTCCGACGCAGGAATCTCGGATGGATTGCCGGCGGTGGTGGGGCATATCGGGCACTGGTCCGCCGGGGGAAGGTGGGTGCGGGTCTGGCGGTGCGCGGCCACGGCAACCCACTCGTCAGTCAGCGCATCGTAGCGGACCTCGCCGGGCTCACCCCTCGGGGGAAGGCCCCGCTGGTCAGTGGTGAGTTCGGCGGCGCGGGATTTGGGCGCTGCAGCGTCGTCGAAATAGATCAGCTCCCGGCCATCGGAGAGTCTGGTGCTCGTGATACCTGTCATGGAAAGAGTGTGGCATATTCGATCAAAAAAGAATAGTTAACAACAAAAACTCACAGAGTGATGCTGCGTGCCAGGGCCGCCGCGGGGTACGGTATTGCTCATGACTTCACGCTCACCCCAGGAATCCGCGCCGGCACTGCAGGGCCACGCCACCGGCAGGCAGTATGAACTCCGCCGCGGCGACGCCTCGGCCGTGGTGACGGAGCTCGCCGCGGGCCTCCGTTCCTTCAGCAGGGGAGGCACCCTCCTGACGGAGACCTACGGCGACGACGAGATTGCCCCCGGAGCCGCCGGCATCACGCTGGCGCCGTGGGCCAACCGCGTGGAGGACGGAATCTGGTTCCTGAACGGCAAAAAACAGCAGCTGGATATCACCGAGGTTGCCAGGAACAACGCCAGCCACGGCCTGCTCCGCAATTCCGCCTACGCGCTGGTGGACGAGTCCGAGCACTCGGTGACGCTGGAGGCCACCATCTTCCCGCAGCACGGGTATCCCTTCCTGGCCCGGCACCGGGTGCAATACGGGATCGACGGCGACCTTGGGCTGGTGGTCCGCCAGACCCTGCTGAACGACGCCAAGGAGCCCGCACCATTCGTCCTGGGCGCCCATCCCTACCTGAGGCTGGGCGATGTTCCCATCGAAGAGGTGGTCCTGACGGTAGCGGCCGAGACACGCCTGGTGGCCGATGACCGCCTTATTCCGCGCAGCTCCGCCCCGGTGCAGGGAGATTCGGACTTCAGGACAGGGCTTAACATCGCTGCGCTGGACGTGGACGTCGCGTTGACGGACCTGCGGTACGAGGAAGGCAGGGCCCGCCACACGCTGGCGGCGCCGGACGGCAGGCAGGTAAGCCTGTGGCAGGACGAAGCCTGCCGCTACGTCCACGTCTTTGTCAGCACCCAGTACCCGGGCCGCAGCCGGGCCGTGGCCGTTGAGCCCATGACCGGGCCGGCCAACGCCTTCAACTCCGGTGACGGCCTGCGCTGGCTAAGCCCCGGGGGTTCCTTCACCATCGAGTGGGGCATCGACTACACCCCGGGGGCGGCCGGGTAGCGGTTTCCGAATAAGACTCCGCTGGGGAAGTATTAGGCTATGACGCCAGCAGAGGATGCCGTTACCTCCACCAGCCCTACCCCAGGTCCGCACCGGCCTGACTCCAGCCAGCCTGTCCGGGTCCTCGCAGACCGTGAACTGGACCGGGACATACCCTACGGCGTGCGTATCGCAGCCTCGTGGGCCTGGCGCGTGGGGCTGATCCTCCTGGTGGGAGGTGCGCTCGTCTGGCTGCTGAGCCGGATCAGCTTCCTCATTATTCCCGTCATGGTGGCCGCCCTCCTGGCCGGACTCCTGAGCCCGGTGGTGCGGTGGCTCAAGCGATACCGGGTGCCTGCCGGAGCTGCTGTCGCCATCACCGTCGTGGGCTTCATCAGCCTGATCGGAGGGTCGCTGGCCCTGGTGGGACGGCAACTGGTTTCGGGCTTCGGCGAACTCTGGTCTGAGGCGCTGGCAGGAGTCAAGCAGATCCAGGACTGGCTTTCCGACGGGCCGCTGCACCTGACCGCCGCCCAGATGGACCAGTACCTGCAGGAGGCAACCACTGCGCTGCAGGACAACACCAGCAGTATCGTCAGCGGGGCGCTGTCCTTCGGCAGCACGGCCGGGCACTTTGCCGCCGGGCTCATCCTGGCGCTGTTTATCCTGATTTTCTTCCTGCTGGAAGGGGACCGGATCTGGACGTTCCTGGTCCGGCTGCTTCCCAGGAAGGCCAGGGCGGCAGCGTTCGGCGCCGGGCGCAAGGGCTGGACATCCATGGTCAGCTACGCGCGCATCCAGATGTTCGTGGCCTTCGTGGACGCGGTGGGAATCGGCGCGGGCGCCGCCATTATCGGGGTGCCCCTGGCGCTGCCGCTGAGCGTGCTCGTCTTCATCGGTTCGTTCATCCCGATCGTCGGCGCCCTGGTGACGGGGGCCATCGCGGTCCTGCTGGCACTGGTGGCGAACGGCCCCATCAACGCCCTGATCATGCTGGGCATCGTGCTCCTCGTCCAGCAGTTGGAGAGCCACATCCTGCAGCCGCTGATCATGGGCAAGGCCGTCGCCCTGCATCCGGTGGCAGTGATCCTTTCGGTGGCGGCAGGATCCTACCTGGCAGGCATCCCCGGTGCCCTGTTCTCGGTGCCCATCCTCGCCGTCGCAAATTCCTCCATTCGCTACATTGCCGCCAGAACGTGGGAACATGAACAGGTGCCGGCTTTAGCCGGAGGAGCCTTGGCGGGCGCCGGGCCGGACAACACCATCCGGGACGTCCGGCCGCCGGCGGCACTCAAACGCGGCAAGGGCGCCGCCGCCGGCACCACAGCAGAACTACCTGACGCCCCGCCCACTGCGGAACCGGGCGCAGGGGCCGAATCCAGAGGAGAATAGTCCGTGAACATCCTTGAAACCCTTCCCGTCACGCTGGACGATGTCCTGGAGGCGCAGAAGCTGCTTGACGGGATTATCGCGCGTACACCGGTGGAATCGTCCCGCGCCCTCGGAAAGATGGCCGGCGGGGATGTCTACTTCAAGTGCGAAAACCTCCAGCGGGCCGGATCCTTCAAGGTGCGCGGCGCCTACGTCCGCATGGCGAAGCTTTCCCCCGAGGAGAAAAAGCGCGGCGTGGTGGCAGCCTCCGCAGGCAACCACGCCCAGGGTGTGGCCGTGGCCGCCAAGAGCCTGGGCATCAATGCCCGCATCTACATGCCGCTGGGCGTCGCGCTGCCCAAGCTGGCAGCCACCCGCAGCCACGGTGCGGAGGTCATCCTGCACGGCCACAACGTTGACGAGGCGCTCGCCGAAGCCCAGCGGTACAGCAACGAGACCGGAACCGTCTTTGTGCACCCCTTCGACAACGTGGACGTCGTGGCAGGCCAGGGAACCCTGGGGCTGGAGATCCTTGAACAGGTACCCATGGTGGACACCATCCTCATGGGCGTGGGGGGCGGCGGGCTCCTGGCGGGGGTCGCCGTCGCCATCAAAGCCCGGGCCAAGGAGCTGGGGCGGGAGATCCGCATCATCGGGGTCCAGGCGGAGAACGCTGCTGCCTACCCGCCGTCACTGGCAGCTGACGCGCTGGTGCCGCTGAAGAAGGTATCCACCATGGCGGACGGCATCGCCGTCGGCCGGCCCGGGCAGCTCCCGTTCAGCATCATCCGCGAACTCGTGGATGACGTTGTGACGGTCAGCGAAGACTCGCTGGCACGTGCCCTGATCTTCCTGCTGGAGCGGGCCAAGATGGTGGTGGAACCGGCCGGCGCCGTTGGCGTGGCGGCACTGATGGACGGCAAGATCGAAAACCCGGGCACCACGGTGGTGGTCCTCTCCGGCGGCAACATCGACCCCATGCTGATGCTCAAGGTCATCCAGCGGGGCCTTTCCGCGGCCGGACGCTACATGACGGTCCGCATGATGCTCGATGACCGGCCCGGTTCACTGGCCACCATTGCCAGGATCATCGCCGAGAACGATGCCAACGTCACCGGCCTGGACCATACCCGGGTGGGCGGCTCCATCAGCATGGGCGACGTGTCCATCACCGTGAACCTGGAAACCAAGGGCCACCAGCACGGCGAACAGGTCCTCAGCGCCCTGCGCGCCGAAGGCTTCCAGCCCATCGTGGTGCACTAGGACAAGCCATGGCCGGACTGACGGGAAACGGGAGCGTCGGGCAGCGCAGGACCGTGGCCGCCCGGGCCAAGGGCGGCCTGCTGGTGCTGGGCACCTTCGTTGTTCTCCTCTTTGTCATCGAGCTGTTCAACATGGTGATGCTGCGCTCGCTCAACGCGACGTTCGGGCTCCGGCCCAGGAGCGTTGACGGGCTGCTGGACATCTTCACTTTCCCGCTCCTGCACGCGAACCTGAACCATCTGCTGTCCAACAGCCTGCCGCTGATCATCTTTGGGTTCCTGGTGTTCCTTTCGGGACTCAGGGTGTTCCTGACCGCCCTGGCCTTCAGCTGGCTGGGGTCCGGGCTCACGGTCTGGCTGATCGGCGACGGCGGCGTCACGGTGGGTGCCTCGGGCCTGGTTTTCGGGCTGTTTTCGTTCCTGCTGGTCCGCGGTTTCATCAACCGGAGCTGGCGCCAGATCCTCCTGGCGGTGGTCCTCTTCATGGGCTACGGGAGCATCCTGCTGGGTGTCCTGCCCATCGCGGCCGGCTACATTTCCTGGCAGGCCCACCTGGGCGGTGCGGCCGGGGGAGTGGTGGCCGCCCTGCTGCTGCGGCGCCGCAGCCGCACCCCCGGCCCGGCGCTGTAGGTATCCGGACCTTAACGTAAAACGCTGGCCGCCCCTTTCCGGGGCGGCCAGCGTTTTAGGTGTGACCCTGCGGGCTGGACGCAATCAGGCGGCGTACGGCTTGGCGGAGAGGATCTCCACCTTGATGTCCTTACCGTTGGGCGCCGCGTAGCTGAGCGTGTCGCCTTCCTTGTGGCCAAGAATGGCCGCACCCAGCGGCGACTTCTCGCTAAAGACGTCCAGGTCCGAGTCGCCGGCAATTTCACGGGAACCGAGGAGGAAGGTCTCTTCGTCGCCGGCGATCCTGGCCACGACGATCATGCCGGGCTCCACGATTCCGTCGTCTGCCGGAGCCTCGCCCACGTGGGCGTCGCGGAGCAGTGCCGTGAGCTGGCGGATGCGGGCCTCGATCTTGCCCTGCTCCTCCTTGGCTGCGTGGTAGCCACCGTTCTCCTTGAGGTCGCCCTCCTGCCGGGCTGCTTCAATCTTCTGGACGATCTCTGCCCGGCCAGCGCCGGAAAGGTGGTCCAGCTCTGCCTTCAGGCGGTCAAAAGCTTCCTGGGTGAGCCAGGCTGCAGCTGCGCTGTTGGTGGTAGACACGGACTTCTCCTCTGGTGGTCCTACATGCAAAAGACCCCGCCACGGTGGCCACTTGTGGAACAGTAACCAGCTCAGCGGGGTAAAGGTATTGCTCCATTGTAGTCAATCCCTTGGACTTAACCCAACAGGGAAGCGGCGCACGTCACAGGGCCCGGCCTGTTTCCAGGCCCGCGCTTCCGGTACTACGTGCCAGCCGCCCAGCAGCTGTCCACCACGCCGGATACCGGCAGTGATTCCGTGCGCACGGCCACGCGCTGGGCAACCGTGCGGCCGCCGTCGGCTGTTTCCGTGGCCTCTGCTGGGGGAATGTCCACAACCTTCCATCCCACCACCGCAAACTTGGAATCCAGTGCCTTGACCGCGCACTTGACGGCGGTTCCGGGCTCGCGGGTGACCTGGAAGTCCACCTCCGCCAGCGTGGCGTCCGTGGTGCTGTAGCCAATGTCCTTGAACGTCACGTCGGACAGGGACTGGGACGTGGAAACCCACGCCAGGAATCCGATTCCTGCGGCCAGCGCCGCCCCGCCAATGACGCGTTTGGCTTTCGGCGTAAGCGTGCGCTTTTTAGCCCCATAGCGATTGGCTAGGCTAGTGTCTGCGGGCGCGGGTTGGGCCGGCTGGTCCGGGGAAGTCACCTCACCAGTTTAGTGCCCTTTCCGGGGGCAGATTGTCAGCAGCCCCGCCAGGCGTCCGCCCGTTCAAGCCATCCGATCAGCAGCCACAGGCAGCAGAGAATAAGGAGCCGTCCTTCGATGACAGCGTCCAGCACCACCCCGGCGCCGCTACGGCTGCTCGCAGTCCATGCCCATCCGGACGACGAGTCCAGCAAGGGCGCTGCGACGATGGCCAAGTATGCGGCCGCCGGCGTCGACGTCATGGTGGCCACGTGCACCGACGGCTCCAGGGGGGACATCCAGAACCCGGCTGTGGAGGGGGAACCGCACCCCAAACGGGATATGGCCGGCGCCAGGCGCCTGGAGATGGAGCGGGCGGCGGCCATCCTTGGCGTCAGCCAGCGGTGGCTGGGGTTCGTGGACTCCGGCCTGCCCGAAGGTGATCCGCTTCCTCCCCTTCCCGCGGGATCATTCGCCACCCTGCCCCTGCAACGCGCTGCGGCGCCGCTGGTGCGGCTGGTCCGGTCCTTCAAGCCGCACGTCATCCTCAGCTATGACGAAAACGGCGGATACCCCCACCCGGACCACATCATGGCGCACCGCGTTGCCGTGGAGGCCTTCGAATCCGCCGGTGACAGTTCGCGCTATCCGGACGCCGGCGAGCCGTGGGAACCCAGCAAGCTTTACTACGACAGGGCCTTCAGCCCGGAGCGCTTCAGGGCGCTCCATTTCGCCCTGGAGGAAGCCGGGCTCCAGTCCCCGTACGCCGAGCGGCTCGCCGCCTGGCTCGAAGCGGACGCGGAGGGCCACACGCCGCCGCCCGCCACGCATCCCACCACCACGCAGGTGGACTGCGGCGACTTCTTCGAAGTGCGCGACGACGCGCTGCGGGCCCACCGCACCCAGGTGGACCCCCTGGGGTTCTTTTTTGCCGTGTCCCCGGAGATGCAGCGCCGGGCCTGGCCGTGGGAAGACTACTCCCTCATCCGCTCCCGGGTTCCTTCCGAACTCCCGGAGCGGGATCTGTTCGCAGGGCTAAGATAGAAACAGCCGGCAATTTCTATGTCGCGTAGAAGTTAGGGCGGGGCTACCGCCGTCCCTTCCGCGATCCCTGCCATCCGCTCCACAGAAGGTATAAAACCGTGCATCACCTGCTCCTCAGCTTGGCCACCACCCCGACGCCCCTGCCGACGCCCACGCTGCGGGAGGGGATATCCGAGGACCAGGTGACGCCCGGCCTGCTGGGCTTCATCATGACGGCGTTCTTCGTGGTTGCCACCGCACTGCTGATCGTGGACATGGTGCGGCGCATCCGGCGCGTGCGTTACCGGGCGCAGGTGGAGGAGGACCGCATGGCTGCCGCTGCTGCGGCGGACGTTGAGGCGGCTGAGGCTGCTGATGCGGGGGCGCCTGGCCAGCAGGCCCGCGGCGGCGCCGTCCAGGGAACGGCCGACGGCGGAACGGACACCGCGCAGGGCGACCAGCGGCACTGACGCATTGACGACGTCCGAAAGGCGCGGCCGGGCCGGTTGCGCGGGCGCCAATTGCCGCCGCGCCGGCTGAGGACAGCCGGAGAGTGCGGTCCTGTCAGCTGAGGACGGCTGTGGCGATGGCTACGAAATGCGTGGCGAAAGCCACCACGGTCAGGGCATGGAACAGCTCGTGGAACCCGAAGTGGTGGTAGCTGAAATTCGGTTTTTTGAGGGCATAGAAGATTGCACCCGTGATGTACAGGATGCCGCCCACGCAGATCAGGACCGCTGCCAGAACGCTTGCCTGGAAGAATTGCGGCAGATAAAACAGCGCGCCGCAGCCCAGGGCGATGTAGATGGGTACGTAAAGCCAGCGGGGGGCGTCCGTCCACAGCAGCCGGAACAGTACCCCGAGGATGGCCCCGGACCAGATGACCCACAACAGCAGGACCGCCTGGGGCCTTTCCAGGAGGGTCCAGGCCAGTGGGGTGTAGCTGCCGGCGATCACCAGCATGATGTTGGTGTGGTCCAGCCGTTTCAGGACGATCTTGACCCCGGGTGACCAGTTGCCACGGTGGTAGACGGCGCTGACGCCAAAAAGCAGGACGCCCGTGGCGGCGTAGATGGCGGACGTGACTTTGCGGTCCGCTGTCGGGGCAAGGACCACCAGGATGATCCCTGCCGCGAGGGCAAGCGGGGCTGTGACGGTGTGGATCCAGCCTCTCCACTTCGGCTTGATCATCAGGAGTTCGGCAAGCCGGACCGCGGCGTCGTCCATGGAGTTGGTTGCGGCGCCATTTTTCGGGCCGGCACTGTCCTTCGGCTGCGGCGTCCGGGGGGCCTCCGGGGTGTCGCTGTTCATGGTCCCAGAATAACTTACGGAGCGGTAAGTTACCGAAGAGTAGGTTCTTGGTGAGCTGTGTTCCGGGCAAGTGGAGCGGGCCCCCGGACTTGCGGACGGTAGCCTAGGATGTGCAAGTACGTACAGCGAGGAAGTCAGGTGAGTGGACGCGTGGAGTTGCCTGGGTTCCTCTATGGCTTCTATGAGCGCAGGCTGCTGAAGGACCTGCCCCGCGACCGCATTCCCCGCCACATCGGAGTGATGGTGGACGGCAACCGCCGCTGGGCCAAGCAGTTCAACGCCCCCACCAGCCAGGGCCACCAGGCCGGCGCCGACAAGATCCACGAGTTCCTGGGCTGGTGCCAGGAACTGGGGGTCAAAGTGGTCACCCTGTACATGCTCTCCACGGACAACATGAACAGATCCAGTGAGGAACTGGACCTGCTGATGGGCATCATCGCCAACACCCTGGACCGGCTGGATGAGGACGCCAATATCTCCGTCCACGCGATGGGTGCTCCGGAACTTCTTCCTGACTACCTGGCCGAGCGCCTCAACAAGCTGACGGCGCGCACCCCGGTGCGGGAGAAGATCCATGTCAACGTGGCGGTGGGGTACGGCGGCCGCCGGGAAATCGTGGACGCGGTGCGCGAGCTCCTCCATGACGCCGTGGCCAAGGGCAAGGACATCGGCAGGCTCGCGGACGAGCTCTGCGTGGATGACATTTCCCGCTTCCTCTACACCCGCGGCCAGCCGGACCCGGACCTGGTGATCCGGACCTCGGGGGAGCAGCGCCTGTCCGGTTTCCTGATGTGGCAGAGCGCCTACAGCGAGTTCTACTTCTGCGAGGCACTGTGGCCCGCGTTCCGGAAAGTGGACTTCCTGCGGGCCCTCCGTGACTACGCGGGAAGGCAGCGCCGCTTCGGCTCCTGACAACTCCGGTTCATCACAAGTTCACACCACTGCAACAGGAATCGCCGCGTAATGGTTGCGGAAATTACCTGGGGTGGATTTACGTTATATCCATCAGCTGGCAAAACCGCCGGCTGATCGGGGAGGCCAGTACATGGAGCGAAACATCGCACCGGTTGTATGGGAGGCCGGACCCGGCCTCCTGGCCGAGCCGCCTCACCAATAACAATTCCGGGCTGGTGCCCGGGGCTGGAGTCGATGTGGCTACTTCTGAACAACTGCCCGAGGCCGTTATGGACCAGGGACAGAAAGCTACCTCTCGCGCCACGCGAGCCACCTCACAAACCGGTTCAGCAGCGGATGCTGCGGCCGGTTTTGCTGTCTCCGGAAGGGAAGCCGCCATTAACACCTTCGTCATCGACACCTCCGTCCTGCTGTCAGACCCCCGCGCCCTGCTGCGCTTTGCGGAACACGAGGTCATCGTTCCGGTCGTGGTGATCACCGAACTGGAATCCAAACGGCACGACCCCGAGCTTGGCTATTTCGCCCGGAAAGCGCTGCGGCTCCTCGACGACCTCCGGGTCAAACACGGCGGACTGAACCAGCCCATTCCCATCGGGGACGACGGCGGCTCCCTCATGGTGGAGCTCAACCACATCTCCTCCGAGGTGCTGCCGCTGGGCTTCCGGAGCGGGGACAACGACAGCCGCATCCTCGCCGTCGCCAAGAACCTCGCCAACGAGGGCAGGAACGTCACCGTGGTGTCCAAGGACCTGCCAATGCGGGTCAAGGCCTCGGCCATGGGGCTCACCGCCGACGAATACCGCAACGAACTGGTGAAGGACTCCGGCTGGACCGGTGTGGCCGAAGTCGAAGCCAACGAGCAGGAGATCTCAACACTCTACGGCCACGAGCCGGTGTTTATCCCGGCGGCAGCGGAGATGCCGGTCAACACCGGCCTGGTCCTGCTGTCCAATCGTGGGTCCGCCCTGGGCCGGGTGGGCCCGGACAAGCAGGTCCGCCTGGTCAAAGGCGACCGCGACGTGTTCGGCCTGCATGGGCGCTCCGCCGAGCAGCGGCTGGCCATCGACATGCTGATGGATCCCGCCGTCGGCATCGTGTCCATCGGAGGCCGGGCCGGCACCGGCAAGTCGGCCCTGGCACTGTGCGCCGGCCTGGAAGCCGTCCTGGAACGGCGCGAGCACCGCAAGGTCATCGTGTTCCGGCCCCTCTACGCCGTGGGCGGCCAGGAACTCGGCTACCTGCCCGGCTCCGAGTCCGAGAAAATGAATCCCTGGGCGCAGGCGGTCTTCGACACGCTCGGTGCCCTGGTCAGCCAGGAAGTGGTGGAGGAGGTGATGGACCGCGGCATGCTCGAGGTCATGCCCCTCACCCACATTCGCGGACGATCCCTCCATGATGCCTTCGTGATCGTTGACGAGGCCCAGTCGCTCGAAAAAAACGTCCTGCTGACCGTGATGAGCAGGATCGGACAAAACTCAAAGATCGTCCTCACCCATGACGTCGCCCAGCGTGACAACCTGCGCGTCGGCCGCCACGACGGGATCGCCGCCGTCGTCGAAACCCTGAAAGGACACCCGCTCTTCGGCCACATCACCCTCACCCGCTCCGAAAGGTCTCCGATCGCAGCGCTGGTGACCGAACTCCTCGAAGGCTAGGCGGGGGTGTCCGGGTGCCCCTTTCTGTGCGTGCTGGCTCCTCCGTCGCCTTTGACGCACGCTGCCGGAAGGCGCACCCGGGCACCAAGTCCCGGCACTAGCTGATGTTCAGGAAGTTCGCTGCAGCCTCGTGGCCCCCTACCTTGAGGGTCCAATCGGGGCGTTTGAAGGCGTCCGGCGTGAGGCGGACGTGCTGGACCGTTTCCACCTTGGTGCCCCAGGCCTTTCGGGTGGTTCCGTTCAGCTCGTAGCCGAGGGAGCGGGAGACGCCCAGGGAAGCCGCGTTCCAGTCCGCGGCTTCGGACTCGGCGACTTCTGCGCGCAGCCAGTCGAACGCGTAAAGCGCGACGGCGGCGCGCATCTCCTTGCCAAGGCCGCGGCCCTGCGCGGACTGCTTGAGCCAGGACCCCGTACCGACCGTTTTGAGGGTGGCGAAGTCCTTGGCTCCGACGTCCTGGCAGCCGATGAACTCACTGTTATGCCAAATGCCCAGGAGAAGCGTCCAGGATTCCGGCGTGCACTCGGCGCGGCAGCGCCAGTACCAGCGGGCCATGTTCGGTCCAAGGTCTTCGGCCGGAAGTTCAGTCCATGGAGTGCTGAACGGATTCCTGCCCGGCTCGTGGATACCCGTGCGCGCTGCTGCAACCGCCGCCGGAATCTCATGGTCCTGGATGGGGCGCAGCTCCAGCCGGGGCGTGGCCAGCGTGAGACCGAAGAGCGGCCACACAGCGTTCAGTGAAGTCATCCGCGAAGCCTAGCCGATGGGCGCCGGTTCGGCCTGTCACGGTCAGGCGGGAACGTCCCAGCTGATGTGGCGGCGGACGTCGGTGAGGTTCATGGACTCGGCCAGGAAAAGGTCGTCCAGCATGTATTCGTCCACGGCAATAATCCGCAGCCAGTGGCCGTACTGGTCTGTTTCAGGCTCCAGTGAGCGGCTGGACACACAGACGCCGGTGCCCAGGTCCACCCTGATCCTGGAGCGGCCCGGCATGCACAGGGGAGCGGCGGGGTCCGCCGGATGGTAGGCGGCGGTCGGGGCCACCACTGCCTCGAGCGCCGGCCGGCCTTCATGCTCAACTCGGCGGACATCCTGGACCTCCACCGGGTTGCTCCCGGGAAACTCGAGGGGCACGGGGGCGTTGCCGGCAAGCTCCACCGGATCCAGCGCCGCAGAGAAGCGTCCGTTGCCGAAGCCGGGCTCCCCGTAGGCCGCCTCCGGGCGCCGCCGCACCAGGCCGAGGTCGTCATAAACGGGCGTCACCAGGTGGGGCGGCAGGAGCCAGGATTTCCGGGTGGAGCTGATGTAGAGCCCGTCCCGGGAATCGTTGATCCCCGTGGTGCTGTGGAGGACCAGTCCCTCCGGGCTTTCCAGGCGCAGGGCTCCGGGGCGCCGCAGCCAGGCGCGGACCAGGGGAGCCGCAGGGCTGGGAGCTTCCGCGAAGGGTTCATTCCAGTATTCGAAGCGCAGCGACTGCCATTTCCAGGGAGAGGACCGGCACAGGTTGCGGAACATGGCTGCTAGGTCCGCGGGGGCAGCTCCACTGTCCGGATCCGGCCGGTGCCGGAAGTCCCACGTCGCCATATCCACAGTTTACGCGCGGGCTGCGCGTTGGCGGGTGGAAATCCAGTAGCATCCGAGGGTGATCCATCGACTGGGCGAACTATGGCAGCACACTCCGCCGGCCTTCTGGCTGGTGCTTGCCGCGTGCGGCTATTTCGCGGTGATGGCCGTCCGGCTCACGGTGATCGACGTTCGGCACCATCTGCTGCCGAACAGGATCGTTTTTCCGTCCTATGCCGTGGCCGGCGTCCTGCTCCTGGCGGCGGCAGCCTTCGCCGGGGCGGGCTCCGGCCAGGGTTCTGCTGGTCCTGTCGCAGGCCTTGGGTTCCAGCCGGTGCTCCGGGTGGTGGCCGGGGCGGCCATCCTGTGGCTCTTCTACTTCATCCTCCGGCTGGTGTACCCGCCGGGTATGGGCTTCGGGGACGTTAAACTCGGCGGGGTCCTGGGGATGTACCTCGGCTACCTCGGGTGGGGTCATCTGTTTGCGGGCACGTTCCTGGCCTTCCTCCTGGGTGGCCTCTGGTCCGTCGCACTCCTGGCGGCCCGCAGGGGAACCCTTAAATCGTCCATCCCCTTCGGTCCGTTCATGCTCGCCGGAGCCGCAGCGGCGATGCTGCTTCCGGCCTGACCTTCAGCAGCCAGGATGAGGGAGTCCAGGCAGCCGACGCGGAGAAACAGTTCGATAGGCTGGCTCAATGCCTGCGCCTGACTATGTCCTGAAGCTTCGCAAGAAAATCGGCAATGATCCCCTGTGGGTCCCGGGGGTGCGGGGCGTGGTGGTGGACGCCGCGGGCCGCGTGCTGCTGGCCCAACGGGCGGATAACAGGCAGTGGGCCCTGGTGAGCGGCATGCTCGAGCCGGGTGAACAGCCTGCCCGCGGGCTGGTGCGGGAAATCTTTGAGGAAACGGCGGTGGTGGCCGAACCGGAGCGCGTGGTGTCTGTGGGCGCCGTGGGTCCCTTTACTTATCCCAACGGCGATGTGTGCGAGTTCCTGGACGTTGTGTTCCTCTGCCGCTACGTCTCCGGGACTGCCCGGGTGAACGATGACGAGTCAGTGGCCGTCGGCTGGTTTGGAATCGACGAACTGCCCGAACTCATGGCCGGACACCTCACGAGCATCCACCGTGCCCTTGCGCCGGCCGAGGCCGCGCACTTCGAGCCATGACCGAACCATCGCCGCCTTATCGTGAGGAAGCACAACAGGGGCGCCCCAACCCCCAGGATTGCGGCGCCCCTGCCCAGGTGCCTGGCAGCCCTGCTGCGTTATGGCCGGCAGGACGACGGCGGTCAGGTGCGCTGGGGATCAGGCCTGCATATCAGGCCCAGGCTGGCGCCGAAGACGAACAGCTGGACGCAAATGACCCAGATGGATGTGCCCATCAGGCCGGCCATCATGGGCAGCATCAGAAGGCCGGACTCAGCCGCGGAGGAGCCTGAGGACGTTTGCAGGAAGGTGGGCACGAACGCTAGCGCGGAGAACATGCCCAGCCCAGGGGTGAAGCCAGGGCGACATCCCGGGCGAACTGGGCTTCCCGCTGCTCGGCTACTCCGATGATCCGGAGGATCAGCTGCGGCTCCTTCCTGACGACGCCGATGAGCTGGCGGGTTTCCTCCTCCGAGGCGGCCATGTGCTCGGACAGTTTCAGGGAAAGCCGGACGAGGTCCTGGAACAGCGTGGGGGAGATTTCCCCGGCGGGCGATGCGTGCCCGCCCGCGATGAATTCCTCCAGGACGTCTGCGGGAATGTCATCGTCGATGTGGCCAAGGACCGCGTCTTCCTTGGTGGGGAAGCTAAACTCCACAGCACGACGTCGGCCGCCCGCCTTCGCTGGGAAGGTGGGCGGCCGACGTCGTGCTTTAGCTGGGGCCTTTTGCCGGCGGGCCGGCGGTGGAAAGGCTTAGGCCTTGTGGGCCGGAGCCGTCATGGTGGTGACATCCAGGGCCTTGTCCAGGTCCGCTTCCGAAACCTGGCCCTCGCCGTCGCCGACGAAGCCCAGCTTCTCGGTGGCCTGGCGGACGGTCAGGCCCTCCGCCACAGCCGTTTTGGCGATCTTGGCCGCGTTCTCGTAGCCGATGTACTTGTTCAGCGGGGTCACGATGGACGGGGATGCCTCGGCCAGGAAGCGGGCACGCTCCACGTTCGCGGTGATGCCGTCGATCATCTTGTCTGCCATGACCCGGCTGGTGTTGGCGAGCAGGCGGATGGATTCCAGCAGGTTGGACGCCATGACCGGGATGCCCACGTTCAGCTCGAACGCACCGTTCGTGCCGGACCAGGCGATGGCGGTGTCGTTGCCGATGACCTGGGCTGCCACCATGATGGAGGCTTCGCAGATGACCGGGTTGACCTTGCCGGGCATGATGGACGAGCCGGGCTGCAGGTCCGGGATGGCGATCTCGCCGAGGCCCGTGTTGGGGCCCGAGCCCATCCAGCGGAGGTCGTTGTTGATCTTCATGAAGGAGATCGCGATGTTGCGCAGCTGGCTGGACGCTTCGATGAGGCCGTCGCGGTTGGCCTGCGCCTCGAAGTGGTCGCGTGCCTCGGTCAGCGGCAGGCCCGTGTCCGTGGCCAGCAGTTCGATGACGCGCTCGGGGAACCCGGCGGGGGTGTTGATGCCGGTGCCCACCGCCGTGCCGCCCAGCGGAACCTCGGCCACGCGGGGGAGGGACGCGTTGATGCGCTCGATGCCGTAGCGGACCTGGGCTGCGTAGCCGCCGAACTCCTGGCCAAGGGTGACCGGCGTGGCATCCATCAGGTGGGTGCGGCCGGACTTGACCACGTCCTTGAATTCAACGGCCTTGCGCTCCAGCGATTCGGCCAGGTAGCCGAGTGCGGGGATCAGGTCGTTGATCAGGGCGGAGGTCGCAGCAACGTGCACGGACGTGGGGAAAACGTCGTTGGAGGACTGCGAGGCGTTGACGTGGTCGTTCGGGTGGACAACCTTGTCGCTGCCGGCCGCCTTGAGGGCGCGGGTGGCCAGCTCGGCGATCACCTCGTTGGTGTTCATGTTGGAGGACGTGCCGGAGCCGGTCTGGAAGACGTCGATGGGGAAGTCGCCGTCGTACTTGCCCGTTGCCACCTGGTCCGCGGCCTCTGCAATAGCTGTGGCCAGCTCGCCGTCGAGCACACCCAGTTCAGCGTTGGCCTGGGCGGCAGCCTTCTTGACCCGGGCCAGCGCCTCAATGTGCGCAGGCTCCAGGGTCTTGCCGGAAATCGGGAAGTTCTCCACTGCCCGCTGCGTCTGCGCGCGGTACAGTGCGTTCACGGGGACGCGGACTTCGCCCATCGTGTCATGTTCAATGCGGAACTCTTCAGTGGAAGTCATGGGGCTAGCTTAGGACGCCCGGGCGCCGCACCGAAAACCGTGAACTGCTTGCTACACGCCGCCGCCGAAGCCGTTCCGGAAGGCCCCTTAGAGCTCGCCGATTCCGGAAACAAGGTTCGCACGGCCCTCAGCCAGGCTGTACGAAAGGCCGATCACGGCAGCCTTGCCTGACCCGATTGCGTCGGAAATCACACGGGAGCTGTCCACGAGCCGTTCCGAGGTCTGCTTGACGTGCTCCACCACCATGTCGTTGACGTCGGTCTGCTCGTTGCGCAGCGACGTCAGGACGGACGGCGTGATCCGTTCCACGAGGTCCCGGATGAAGCCTGCCGGCATCTGGCCGGTCTCCACGGCCGACTTCGTGGCGCTCACGGCACCGCAGCTGTCGTGCCCGAGGATCACGATCAGCGGCACCCCCAGCACGCCGATGCTGTATTCGAGGGACCCCAGGACGGCGTCGTCGATCACCTGGCCTGCGGTCCTGACGACGAAGACATCGCCCAGGCCGACGTCGAAAATGATTTCAGCGGCGAGCCGGGAATCGGAGCAGCCGAAGATCACGGCGAACGGGTGCTGGTTCTCCACCAGCGAGGAGCGGCGGGACGCATCCTGGTTGGGGTGGGAGGTCTCACCGTTGACAAAACGTTCATTGCCTTCGCGCAGCCGGCGCCAGGCGAGTGCGGGAGTCAGGTAGGTAGTCACGCGCCTACCTTACGGCGCTGCGGCGGGGGAGGGTGAAACTGTGACAGCCGGGTTGCTTTCCAGGGATTTGACGACGGCGTCCGCGAGGGCGGCGAATTCGTCCAGCTGGGCCTCCCCGGACAGAACAACGGTAGTCCCGCGGTAGTCCAGCACCAGGGATTTCTCACCCTTGCCGGTGTCCCGAAGTTCCCATTCCTGCCCGCCGGCGTTCCGGGAGCCGGTGACGGGTGCGTTGCGCGTCTGCTGCAGCAGCCAGGTGGGGTTCGCGTTCCTGGTCTGGACCAGCCCGATGAAGGACTCCTTGGGCGTCAGGTATCCCACTTCCCAGGTGGGGACGCCGTTGCCGGTGCCGGCTTCCCACCGGGCGTAGTTGGGGCGGAAGCTGTCGCCGGTGTCGGGCGCGACGGGTGTGAATCCTGCCACATCCGTGGCATTCCGCGAGACGGCTGCCACGTCGATGTTCGGCCGGTAGCCATCGCTCCTGGGCAGTGGATTCATGAGGATGATGGGCAGGAACGCGGCAATGCTCACCACCAGGGCGATGATCATTCCGATGACCGAGGCGTTGGCACGCTTGGCGGCAGCAGCCGGAATGACAGGCTTTACCGGCCCATTCCCTGCCGCAGCGCCGGACCCGCCGTTGCCCTCGGATCCGGCCGGCTCTGGGCTGGGACTGGTCTTTTCCTGCATGTCATTCACCCCTCTATAGTCGCCCATGCCGGCAGCCAACTTCCATTTGGGCGCTCCAGGCCCCTGGCCGCCGTCGCCGGTACATTGCGCGGGCGCGTCATCCGCCACCCCGTTGAGCGGCTCGCGACTATGATCGGTAGCAGAGGAATCACCGCGCTGCTGCACCGGCGGGGCGGGTTTTATGATCGCCACTCGAAGAAGAGGTTCACGTGTCACCAGCGTCCATGACCCAGAAGTACTCCACGATCTCCCCGTCGCTTGCCGTAGGCATTGACGAGCCGGACCGCAACCTTGCCCTCGAGCTTGTCCGCGTGACCGAAGCCGCAGCCATCGCCGGCGGCCACTGGGTGGGCTTCGGCGACAAGAACAAGGCCGACGGCGCAGCAGTCGACGCCATGCGCTCCTTCCTCCAGACCGTCCACTTCAACGGCGTTGTGGTCATCGGTGAGGGCGAGAAGGACGAGGCCCCGATGCTCTTCAACGGAGAACGCGTCGGTGACGGCACCGGCCCCGAGTGCGACGTCGCCGTCGACCCCATCGACGGAACCCGCCTGACTGCCCTGGGCATCAACAACGCCCTGGCCGTCCTCGCCGTGGCCGAGCGCGGCTCCATGTTCGATCCTTCCGCCGTGTTCTACATGGAGAAGCTGGTTACCGGTCCCGAAGCCGCGGACATGGTGGACCTCCGCCTGCCGGTCAAGCAGAACCTGCACCTCATCGCCAAGGCGAAGGGCGTCAAGGTCAACCAGCTCAACGTCATGATCCTTGACCGCGACCGCCACAAGCCGCTGGTGGAGGAAATCCGCGAAGCCGGTGCGCGCACCAAGTTCATCATGGACGGCGACGTCGCCGGTGCCATCGCCGCAGCGCGCACCGGCACGGGCGTTGACGCGCTGATGGGCATCGGCGGCACGCCCGAAGGCATCGTTGCGGCCTGTGCCATCAAGTCCCTGGGCGGTGTCATCCAGGGCCGCCTCTGGCCCACCAGCGACGAAGAGAAGCAGAAGGCCATCGACGCCGGCCACGACCTGGAGCGGGTCCTCTCCACCAACGACCTCGTCTCCAGCGACAACTGCTACTTCGCCGCCACGGGCATCACCGACGGCGACCTCCTGAAGGGCGTCCGCTACTCCAAGGACAAGGTCCTCACCCAGTCCATCGTCATGCGTTCCAAGTCCGGCACCATCCGCTTCGTTGACGGCGAGCACCGCGCCGACAAGTGGGAGGGCTACGCCCGCAAGAGCTGACGCCGGCGCGCTTGAACGCCAGGCCCCCGGGAAGTGCGCAAGGCACTTCCCGGGGGCCTGGCCTTTTAAGCCCTTGGTATAGGGTTGAAGCCATGATTCCTGCTGTTGTGCCCTGTACTGACCGCGCCCTCTGGGACGACCACGTTGACCGGTTCCAGGGACATCCGCAACAGTTGTGGGGCTGGGGCGAAACCAAGGCCATGCACGGCTGGACCGTCGACCGCGTGCTCATCAACGAGGCCGGCACCACCATCGGCTGCGCCCAGCTGCTGGTCCGCCGCCTTCCGCTTCCCTTCCGGGCCCTGGTCTACATTCCGCGGGGCCCCATGTGCGCCCCGGAGAAGGCGCAGGCAGTCCTGAACCGGCTCGCCGAGCATGCTTCAGTCCGGCACCGTGGAGTCGCCCTGAGCATCGAACCCGACTGGGACCAGGACTCGGTGTTTGCAGGTGCCGTGGCCGCCGCAGGCTTCCGTCCGTCCGCCAACACGGTGCTGATTCCGCGCACGCTCATCCTCGACCTCACCAGGTCGGACGACGAGCTCATGGCGGACATGTCCAAGTCCACGCGGGCGAACATCCGCAAGGCAATGCGCAGCGACGTGGAGTTCCTCAAGGTGAAGAACGACGCCGAGCTTGAGCAGGTGCTCTCGATCTACCACGAGACCGCTGAACGCGCCGGGTTCGGGATCCACGAGGACCAGTACTACCGGGACATTTTCCGGAACATGGGAGATGGCTCACCCATCATCGGGGCGTTCGACGGCGAGCAGCTGCTGGCGTTCGTCTGGCTCGCCAGGAGCGGCTCCACTGCCTTTGAGCTCTACGGCGGCGTGTCCGCGGAAGGCCAGAAACAGCGCGTCAACTACGGCGTGAAGTGGGCGGCCCTGCAGGCTATGCGGGAGGACGGCTGCCGCCGGTACGACTTCAACGGACTCCTCAACGACGGCATCTCCGACTTCAAGAAGCAGTTCGCCAAGCACGAAAACATGCTCATGGGAACCTGGGAGAAGCCGCTTTCGCCGCTGTACCCCGCCTACGCCCAGGCCATGCCCCTGGCGCGCCGGGGACTGCAGACGGGACGGCGCGTCCTGAAGGCCGCTGCCGGGCGTGTACGCCCCCTGCTCCAACGGCTGCGCCCCGGCAACTAGCGTCACCCACCAGCTGCGCTCAGCAAAAGGGCGACGGCGGCACCCCGCCCGGGTGCCGCCGTCGCCCTTTGCCGTTGCCGCCTGAAGCGCCGCCGACTGCTAGAGGCCGGTGGTCACGGCAAAGGCAAGCGCCTGCTCCGTGCTGCCGGCCACGGGGTGGACGTTGACCGGAGCCTCGGCGTCAGCCAGGAAGGCGCTGCCGCCCCTCGACAGCTGCAGGTCGCCCTTGGGCGAGTCCAGGTAGATATCTCCTGCCACCACGATGACCACGGCCGCCCCGGACTGCGCCAGCGGGACCGGGGCCGCGCCCGGCGCGAGCTCTATGCGCTGGAGCTGGAACTCCTCGAACGGCGGGCGGAACACTTCCTGGTCCAGGGCCGTCCGCTCAGCGGCCAGCATGGGCACCGCAACAGGCTGGAAATCAACGGTGCGGAGGAGCTCGGGCACATCCACGAACTTCGGGGTCAGGCCGCCGCGCAGGACGTTGTCCGAGGAAGCCATGACTTCCACGCCCAGGCCGTGCAGGTACGCATGGACATTTCCGGCCGGAAGATACACCGCTTCGCCCGGCGCCAGCGAGACACGGTTCAACAGCAGGGAAATCAGCACACCCGGATCCCCGGGATACTTCTCGTTGAGGCTGATCACGGTTTTCAGCTCGGCCTCATGCGGGGCCAGGGCGGCTTCGGACAGGAGTGCAGCCACCACCAGCGCCGTATCCTCGGCCACGGACCGGCCTCCGGTGATCAGGCGCTCGAAGGCGTTCCGGAGGGCCTGTCCCTCATCGCTTGCGGCGAGGTCCTCCTGCAGCTCTTCGACAAGGGCGGGGACGCCGGCTTCGCTGGAGCCACAGGCTGCCGCGACGTGCGCCAGGATCTCCCGCGTTTCCGCCACCGGGCGAAACCCGCACAGCGCCTCAAACGGGGTCAGGGCGAGGATCATCTCGGGTTTGTGGTTGTCGTCCCGGTAATTGCGGTTGGGGGCGCCCGCAGGCACCCCTTCCGCGTTCTCGCGGGCAAATCCGGCGCGCGCCTGCTCCAGGCTGGGGTGGACCTGCAGGGACAGGGGCTGGGCTGCGGCGAGGATCTTGGCCAGGAAGGGCAGCCGGGGGCCAAAACGGGCCACGGAGTCCGCGCCGAGGTAATGGTCGGGATCGCTGGAGATGAGGGCATCCAGCGCGGTCCCCGCCGGCCCGTCCCCGGGGACGCGGGCGGTGGACGGTGAATCGGGGTGCGCGCCGATCCACAGTTCGGCTTCCGGCCGGCCCGACTCGGGCCGGCCCAGGAGGGCCGCGATGGCCGTCGTCGAACCCCAGGCATAGTCGCGCAGGACGTTCTCAATCTCGTACAAAACCGGTTCCGTTTCCCTAGGTCTGCTGGATGAAGTGTGCGGCTACAGCGGCGCGCACTGGCCATTGGTTGCCACGAGCTCGGCGATGGCCTGTTCGTTGCCCTCGAGCTTGAGCTGGGTCAGCATCTCTTCCGTGATCAGCTCGCCGTCGGGCGTGGTGGTCACCGGAGTGAAGTCCGACGGCGCGGGTGACTGCTGCGCCCGGACGGCACCGGCGAGGGGGAAACTGCCAGCGGTTCGAGCGGCCGCGGCCTGGACGTGCCCCGGTGCGGCGCCCGCTTCCACCATGGCGTCGTCCTGCAAGCCAGCCGCCTGGGCCGAAGACGCGGAAGCCAGCAGCTGGTCCACGCGGTCGTGGATCTGATCGAAGTCAGGAACCGTGGAGAACGAGGCGTCGAAGTCGGGCGGGCCGATGGTCAGCCGTTTGATGTCCTGGCCCTTGGCCTTCATGGCAAGGTCCACGAAGCTGCCCAGCTGCGAGGAGGAGATGTTGGAGTCCACCACCTTGGTTCCCGCGTCGGCGATGTCCTCGAATTTTGCCAGCAGCGTGGCAGGGTCCAGCTGCTTGAGCATGGCCTGCTGCACGCACTGCTGGCGCTGGATGCGCGAGTAGTCGTCCACATACTCCCGCGACCGTCCGTACCAGAGTGCCTGGTTGCCGTCGAGGGTTTGTTCGCCGGCCGGGATCCAGCCCAGCGGCATGCCGTGGGTCTGTGTGAAGTCGTCAAAGTAACCGCTCATGGGAACCCATCCGCCGGCTTTGATCCTGATGCCGCCCATCGCGTCGATGAGCCTGGAGAAACCGTCCATGTCAACCAGGACGTAGGCCTGCACCGTGAGCCCAAGCGTCCCGGATACGGCTTCCAGGGTGGCCTGCGCGCCGGGGTCGGCCACGCCGGGGTACAGGTCGGCGTACTCGTTCGTCACCTCGGTGTTGATGGCATTGATCAGGCACTCGTCCCCGCAGTCGTAGCCGTCCGGGTAGATGGCCCGCATGGGGGAGTCCTCGCTGAACTGGGCGTTCTGCAGGTTCCGGGGCACGGAGATGATGGCAGTCTGCCCCGACTTGGCGTCCACGCTGAGGACGGAAAGGCTGTCCGGGCGCCTCCCGGTGCGGTCCTCGCCGGCGTCCCCGCCCATCATCAGGAAGTTGTAGCGGCCTTCAACGGGATCGATCGTAGGGCCGGAGGAGAAGATGCTCCCGATCGCATTACGCCCCACATTGAGCAGGTAGGCAGCATAGCCAAGGGACCCGCTGCCCAGGACCATGGCCAGCACCAGTGCTATCCCCACTGCGGGCCGAGCCCGGGGTGCCAGCAGTGTGGGGCGGATGAGCCGGAGGGTGTTGAGGAAGAACAGTGCCCAGGCAGCGGCCAGGGCTGCCAGCAGGATGACGATCACCAGGGAAGTGACGGGATGGGTGATGATGTTGATCAGCAGGGTCCGGTTGAAGAGCAGCAGGAGCACGGCGGCGGCCAGGGCAGCCCAGACGCCGAGAGTTACGCGCAGCGCGGCGCGGCCGAGTTTGCGGCTGCCCGCCACTACCTGGGCGCTGCCCGGAACCAGGAGGGTCAACAGGATGAGGACAAAGGCCCGTTTCGTGCGCACCTGAGAGGATGCGCTGGCTGGGTAGCGCACCGGGTCGGTCATGGAGGAGCCTGGGGCGGCCTGCCGCAGTTTGCTGCTGGACATACGCGCCGCCTAGCGGCCGCTCCGCAGGGCGCCGTTGCCGTCCGCAAAGACCTCGCTGACTTTCTGCCGCAGGCTGGCACCCTTGCGGGCGGCAACCGCGTTGAGGTCTGCTGCGAAATCAAGGAGGTCCGCGCGAAGCGAAGCTGCGAGCTCGTCCGTGCCCGCAGCGAGCATCCGCACGGCCAGGAGCCCGGCGTTGCGGGCTCCTGCGATGGACACGGTGGCTACCGGAACACCGGCGGGCATCTGGACGATTGACAACAGGGAATCCATTCCGTCCAGGGTTTTGAGGGGGACGGGAACGCCGATGACCGGGAGCGGGGTGACGCTGGCCAGCATGCCCGGCAGGTGGGCTGCGCCGCCGGCCCCGGCGATGATGACCCGCAGACCGCGCTCGTGGGCCGTCTGCCCGTAGCGGATCATTTCGGTGGGCATCCGGTGGGCTGACACGACGTCGGCCTCGAAGGGGATGCCGAACTCCGCCAGCGCGTCAGCCGCAGCTTCCATAACGGGCCAGTCAGAGTCGGATCCCATGACCAGGCCCACCAGCGGGGCGGCCTCCGAAGCTGTGGCGGGGGTGGTTGGGGCGCTCATGACTTCTCCTCGAAAGTGCTTGGCAGTTCTTCTGCCGGGGCCCGGCCGTCGCGGATGATGCTGGCAACCATCGTGGCACGTCGGCGGACGGAATCAACGTCTGCAGTGGATGAACCCACCAGGTTCACATGGCCGATCTTGCGGCCCGGCCGGACGGACTTGCCGTAGCAGTGCACCTTTGCGGCAGGTTCGCTGGCAAGCGCCATCGGGAAGGCGGAGAACAGGTCCTGGTTGTCGCCGCCCAGGAAGTTCTTCATCACCACCACGGGGCCGAGGACATCGGTGGCGCCCAGGGGAAGGTTCAGAACCGCCCGCAGGTGCTGCTCGAACTGGCTTGTCACCGATCCGTCCTGCGTCCAGTGCCCTGTGTTGTGGGGGCGCATGGCGAGTTCGTTGATCAGGAAGCCGGCACCGACGCCGGGGGTCTCAAAGAGCTCAACGGCCAGCACTCCCGTGACGCCAAGTTCGGCGGCAATGCGCAGGGCGGCGTCCTCTGCGGCAGCAGCGACCTCCACCGGGATGTCCAGGGCGGGGGCTATAACTTCATCACACACACCATCCACCTGGATGGTGTGGACCACCGGCCAGGCGCGGGCTTCGCCGTCGGGTGTCCGTGCAACGAGTGCTGAAAGCTCCCGGGTGAATTCCACTTTGGCCTCGGCGAGGAGGGGGCTCATGGCGTCAAACCATTCGGATGTCCCGGCAGCTTCTTCTGCGGAGGCGACGATCCTGACACCCTTGCCGTCGTACCCGCCGCGCGGCATCTTCAGCACAACGGGCCAGCCTGTTTCCTCGCCGAAACTGACCAGGGCCGCCACGTCCGGCACGGAGGCCCAAGCCGGGTTGGGAAGCTCCAACCGGTCGATCGCGGCACGCATGACCAGTTTGTCCTGCGCGTTCACGAGTGCGTCAGGCCCGGGCTGGACGTTGACGCCGGCGTCCTGCAGCGCGCGCAGGTGGTCTGTTGGGACGTGTTCGTGGTCAAAGGTCATTACGTCCAGGCCTTGGGCAAAGTCCAACAGCGTCTGCAGGTCCTTGTAGTCGCCCACCGGCGAGGAGGACACTGCCGAGACGGCCGAGACGTCGTCCCCTTCGGCGAGGACACGGAGTTCGAAGCCGAGGGCAGTTGCGGCAGGGGCCATCATTCGGGCAAGCTGGCCGCCGCCAACTACGCCTATTACTGGAAAAGTCACATGGGCCAGCCTACCGAAGACCGTCCGGTATCCCGCGTTCCGGTCCGGCGGGCCGGGAGTATTTCGGGTGCCGGGCCACCCCTCTCCGCCGGTCGGGAAGGCTGCCTCACAGGTTTGGGGGCTAAAATGGCCTACGGCCCAATGGCCCACAGTTCACACAGCCATGGAGGGCCATGTTCACCACACTTGCAGACCGTATCCGGGGGCTCGCCTCGCTGTTTTGGCGCGAAGTGGCCAAGTTCGGAGCCGTGGGCGGTGTGGCCTTCGTGATCGACAACGGTCTCACGTACTACCTGATGCACGGCCCGATGACCGACAGCGAGGCCAAGGCGCGGTTCGTTGGCGCCTCCATAGCCACGGTCTTCTCCTGGATCGCCAACCGTCTCTGGACCTTCCGGCACCGCCGGCAGGCCAACGTTCTGCGCGAATTCCTGATGTTCGTCCTGATCAACGGGATAGGCATCGGCATCTCCACGGGCTTCACCGCCCTCGCAAAATACGGGCTGGGCATCACGGACAAGAACATGTTGTTCCTGGCCGGCGTGGCGGGCATTCTGGTGGCTACCGTGGTCCGCTTCTTTGCCTACCGGTTCCTGGTGTTCAACCAGGAACTGGACCAGGAACCGGAGTTCTCCCACGACCACGAGCTTATCGAGCGCCACCACCACCACAAGGGGCAGGGTTCCGGCGTGGAGCACGAAGCGGAGCGCGAGCCTTCGACGGACGGCCGCGCCAAGCCATAGCACTGGACGGCCCGGGGGCGGGGGCCAGGCTGGAAGGCTCCCGCTTCCCTAGCTGCCGTGAATGCGCTCCGCCGTGAGGAGCTTCCCGGTCAGCGCCACCTCCGGATGCGTCATGACCACCGATCCACCGTGCTGCCAGGCGCCCAAGGCATTGGACAGCGCGCCTTCCAGTCCGTTCCCGGCTGGAATATGAAGGCGTACGCCGTCGTCGTGGCGGGCGGCGAAACTGCTGAGCAGGTCCTGGTGCGAGTGCGCCCGGCCATCGCCCGCCACGACGGCGCACCCTGAAGGATCAGGCTCGGCGTGCGGCATGAAGACGTCTCCATGGGAGCGGACCTCGGCAGCGTAGTCCAGGTAGCCGGCGGCAAGCGCACCCGGCCACCGCATGGCCAGCGCGGGCAAGGCCACGGCGATGACGGCGTCGTATTTCCCTTCCACTGCCTCCGGATCCGCGGTGGCAAGGTAGTCCGCAGCACCCCCGTCAAGGACGGTTTGCAGGCCCACCTGCCAGGCGGCCAGTGCCCAGACCATGGACTTCCAGTGCGCGGGCAGGTCCATGCGCAGCCGCATGCCGGGCATGGCGTCCAATTCGTCCTGGAGCAGGTTGCTCGTCTTGGCAACCCAGTTGTCCAGCACCCTGCCGGAGAGCTCCACCCGCTCATCGCCAGGGCCGTACCACGTGAGACGGGGAGCCGTTGAATTGCCCGATCGGAGCGTTGACATGAGTTCAGATAGCGGGTTGCCCATGGCACCATCCTGCCACCGGCGGCGGGGCCAGTCACGGTCGACGTCGGCCCGGCCCGGCCGGTGGAGCCTGCCCGCGCAACGCCGAGTGATATTTATCACAGCTGATACTCAGCCTGCTTGCCATTTCGCGTCGTTGCAGGTATTTTCCGCGCCGTTGATGGCGATTTGGGCCGTTGCCCGGCGGGCTTCGGAGTTCGCTGCGGGCCGCGCCGTGTCCGCATAATAAATTCCCGGGCGTGGCGTACGCCGCGTTCGCCATCCGGAGTGATTATTATCCGGCGGCGGCTTGACTCGTCCTAGTTACACACGTGTAATTAGATAACTAAAGGCAACTGCGTAAATGCCGGCACACAACCGAGTGCCGCGTATCCAGGCAGTAGCTGCAAATCAGGAGGGTCGCCGATGGGGCAAGCAGAGCGTATCCAGGAAGATGCCGTCGTAGCCGGTCAGGCAACGGCAAAGTACCGTGCCCGGGGGGTGCCGAGCGATTGGTACGTGGACCCCGCCGATCCTGATGCTGCCGACCGGTACAACAGGAACGCGGGCGGCATCCTGGAGGACCAGGCCACTGCATTCCTCGCTGCCCACGAAGCGCTGCTTGACGGTGGCCCGGAGGCGGAGGACGACCTCGACCCGCCCATGGAACTGGCGGCCGGTGGCGCAAGCCAGCCGGTGTGGATTGGGCTTCCCTTCCAGCAGGACTTCGATGACGAAGGCGAACTGGGCTGGCAAACTGATGCCTTGTGCGCCCAGACGGACCCCGAAGCATTCTTCCCTGAAAAGGGCGGCTCCACGCGGGATGCGAAAAAGGTCTGCGGGGCCTGCAACGTGCGCTCGCAGTGCCTCGAATACGCGCTGGCAAACGACGAACGGTTCGGCATCTGGGGAGGCCTTTCCGAGCGTGAACGCCGGCGGCTTAGGAAGCGAGCAATCTAATTCACCAGGATGTTCATGTCACTGCCGTTGTGGTCGCCCACAACGGCAGTGCCTATCTGCCCAGGACACTTGCAGCCCTGGCGGGCCAGACCCGGCCCGCGGACTACGCAATCGGCGTTGACGCCGGATCACGGGACGACTCCAAAGTCCTCCTGCAGCGGGCCCTGGGCGAAGCCAACGTCATCAGCCAGCAGCGCGCCAAGGGCGGCATGGGTGCGGCGGTTTCCGCCGGCCTGGCCGAACTGGCCCCATGGCGGGGAAGCGGAGCCCCGGACAGGGCGGACTGGATCTGGCTGCTCCATGATGATGCTGCACCCGCACCGCAGGCACTCGCCGAACTGCTCAGCGCTGTTGAGCGGGCGCCCTCGGTCACGGTCGCAGGGTGCAAACAATTGGACTGGCACGAGGAACGCAAGCTCATCGATGTCGGCCTGTCCACCAGCCGGTGGGCCGAACGGCTCACCCTGATCGATGCCGACGAACTCGACCAGGGGCAGTACGACGGCCGCAGTGACACCTTCGCCGTCAACTCCGCCGGCATGCTTGTCCGCCGTGACATCTGGGAGCAATTGGGCGGTTTCGATCCTGCCCTGCCCGGCAGCGGCGACGACGTCGACTTCTGCTGGCGCAACCGGCTGGCCGGGCACCGCGTTGTCGTGGTGCCCGCGGCCCGCATGTTCCACGTTGCGCACCGGCCACACGCACTGGGCAACGCGGCGGCGGCCCGGAAGGCCCAGGTCCACCTGCGCCTGAAGCATTCGCCACCTTGGATGGTGCCGGTCCACGGGGCCGGGGCGCTCCTGGGCAGCCTTTTCAGACTCGTGCTGAGCATTCTGGTCAAGGACCCTGCGCATGGCCTGTCACAGGTGGTTGCCACCTGCGCGGCCCTCGGACGGCCCCGCGCAGTGGCGAGGGCGCGCAGCAGCGCCCGCCGTACCCGCCGCATCCGCCGGTCCGTGATCCGCAAGCTCCAAACCCCCAGGCGCGAGGTCTGGAGCCACCGGCGGTCCCTGATGGAGGCGCTCGGCTCGGACACTTCCCCCTCGGACGAGCTTGAACAGGATCCGTTGGCGCACCAGCCCACCGGGGATGCCTCTGACGACTTCGCGGCCTTGGCCACGACAAGGCGCGGATGGGTGGGCAACGGCGCCCTGGCTGCGGTCATCGTTGCGTCCGTTGCCTCGCTTCTGGCCTTGACCGGGCTCTTCCGGGCCGACGCCGTATCCGGCGGTGCGCTCATCCCCGTCGCTGCCAACCTCGCCGACATCTGGCACCACGCTTCCAGCTGGTGGATCACCCTGGGGGCAGGGCTGCCCGGCAGGGGAGACCCCTTCGGCTATGTCCTGTGGATCCTCGGGGTCCTGGGCGGAGGCGACGCCAACCCGGCCATGGCCTGGCTGCTCCTGCTCGCCACTCCGCTTTCCGGGCTCACGGCATGGTTCGCCGCCGGCGGGCTGACTGTCCGCCGCCGGCTCCGGCTGGCGGCCGCCCTCCTGTGGGCTGCCGCACCCGCACTCCAGGTCGCGCTCAACCAGGGCAGGGCCGGAGCGCTGATTGCCCACATCATGCTTCCGCTGGTGGTCCTGGCGCTGCTCCGTGCCACCGGCTCCGCAGTGGGCCACGGCCGCTTCACGCTGCCTTCCGCTTCCGAGGCCCGTCCTGGCGAGAGGCCCCCCGTCAGGCCCGGTATCAACGGCACGCCATCCTGGACCGCCGCCGCGGCAGCCGGCCTTGCGCTGGCAGTTGTTGTGGCGTCGGCACCGTCACTGTTGGTTCCGGCCACCGTGGTGGTCGTGCTCTGTGGCTTCCTGCCCGGACGCCGCGGCCGGACGGCCTGGTGGGCCCTGCTGCCCGCCGCGGCCCTGTTCATTCCTTTCGGACTCTCCGTCCTTGACCGGCCCCGGGCCTTACTGGCAGACCCCGGCGTCCCGCTTGCCTTCGACGCAGCGCCGCTGTGGCAGCAGCTCCTGGGCCAGCCGCTGCGTTTTGACCCGCAGGGCGGCCTCACGGGGCTTCCGTCGTTTGCCGGTGGCGCTGTACCGTGGGCCCTGGTGCTGGCACTCCTGGTCGCAGCCCCGGTGCTGGCGCTTGCCGTCGCCGGACTGGTGGTACCCGGGCACCGCGCCGCCATGGCGAGGGGTTTTTGGCTGGCCGGCATCCTTGCCCTTGCCGGCGGCTGGCTGGCTAGCCACGTGGCCACCGGCATCAACGCCGAGAACCTCGTTACCCCGTTCACCGGCCCGGCCGTGTCCGCTGCGGCCTTCGCCCTCCTGGCGGCAGGCATCCTGGGAGCGGAGCATCTCCTGTCCATGGCGCACAGGGGAGCGGCCAGCGGCAGCGCCAAGCGCCGGGCAGCCCTCCGGTCCGCCACCGCCGTCGGCATGGTCATCCTGCTTGCGGGACCCCTGGCCGGAATGGCTGCATGGTCAGCCCAGAACCTGCTGCGCCCCGCCACGGCCGCCGCCGTCCCCACGGGGACCGCCTCTCCGGGCGCCGATGCCGCAGGCAGGCAAACGCCCGACGCCGCAGGCCAGCTCGGAACCCCCCGTCTGGTGGAACCCGCCAACCCGCGCACCCTGCCTGCCACGGCCATTGACCGCGGAACAGGGCCGGAGCAAACTCGCACCCTGCTGATCAGTACGCGGGACAACGGGACGTTCGACGCCTCACTGATGCGCGGCGCCGGAACCACCCTGGACAGCCTCTCCACGATTGCCGCCGCTCGGAACATCATCGGAGGCCCGGGTGCCGAGGCCATTCGCGACGACGACGATGTCACCGCGGCCGTGCGTCGCGTCGTGGCAACGGTCGTCGCCGGCCAGGGCGTCGACCCCCGGAACGACCTCGAACAGCTGGGCGTCGGGTTTGTTGTCCTCCGCTCCGCTGACACAGCTGCCCAGCTGACGGCCAGCCGGATGGACGCGGTACCTGGCCTTGTGGCCGTGGGACAAACCGATGTGGGGTGGCTCTGGCGGATCACCCCCCTGAACCAGCCGGCCCTGCAGGCCGCAGACATTGCACACCGGGTACGCATTGTCGATGGCAGCGGTGCTGCCATCGGGCTGGTTCCCTCCGGGTACAGCGACGTGGACGCCCCTGTTTCGGCCGGTCCTGAAGGTCGCCTCGTGGTGCTAGCCGAACGGGCGGACGCCGGCTGGACCGCCTGGCTTGACGGACGCAAACTGACTGCGACGGCGTCCGGCTGGTCGCAGGCCTTCACGCTTCCCGCAACAGGTGGTCAGCTCACCATCCGCTACGACAACCCCTGGGCCCCGTGGACGGCCATTGCACAGATTACGGTGATCGGCCTGACGGTCCTGCTCGCCATACCAATGCCGGCCAGGAGGCCACGGACCGGTATCTCCCGGGACGAGGGCTCCCTGCGTAAGGAACACCAGAATGCATGAGCACACGACGCCGCCGGCAGTTACGGAGGCCCGGTCCTCCACCGCCGCCGGCAAACCGCTGGAGGACGCAAGCACAGCAGGCCCGGAAACCCTGGCGGTCACCGGGCAGCGGCCTGTAGCGCGGGGGCGCAAAACGGCGTTCGTGGGGATGGCGTCCGCGGCAATGATCCTCGCCGGGGCTGGGGCGGTCGTGGCAGGTGGATCACTGCTGCCGCCGCCGGAATCGAGCCGCGCGGTAGCCGCCGCGGCGGCAGCCGTCCCCGCCGGGGCGAGTGTGGGCGTCTGTCCGGGACCGGCCCGGCTGCTGGAGGGGACAGAAGCAGGCACCGACCCCCAGTTCAGTCCGGTGTCAGCCACCGCTGCCAGCGCAGTGACGGGCGCGGTGCTCGGTGCGGCAGGGATCCTGCCGGCCAGCCGCCTGTCCCAGCTGGACGGGAAAACCGCCGTGGACATCTCAGAAGGGCCAGGCGAGGGCGCATCCGCCGGAGCGCCCCAGGAACTTCTGGCAGGCGTGGTGGCGGCCCATCCCGTGGACCAGGTAAGCGTGCTGAGCGCCGACGCCTTGGAGAACCAAAAAGCCTCAGCTGCTGCGGCGGTGAAGTTCACGGCCACCGATGGCGACCTCCAGGGTGCTGCGGCCTCCAACTGCCACCAGCCGTCGAATGACCAGTGGATTGCGGGGGCAAGCACTACCGTGGGCCGGGCATCAGTGCTGGTGCTGACCAACGCCTCCACCACGCCCGCCACGGTGAGCCTGGAGCTTTTCGGCGCAAAGGGCCAGATCCAGGCACCCGGCAGCAGGGGCCTGCTGGTTGCGCCTGGCAGCTCGCGGGCCCTGGTCCTTGCCGGCCTGGCCCCGGGGGAGGCGCAGCTGAGTGTCCGTGTCCGGAGTGCGGGCGGCCCCGTGGCCGCCGTCATCCAGCAGAGTGTCCTGCGGGGCCTCACGCCAGGGGGAGTTGACTTCATTGCCCCGGGAGCGGCGCCGGCCGTGCGCCAGGTCATGACAGGCGTGGATATCCAGGACCCTGCAGGGCTGGCCCAGTTGACCGGAAAGCCAGGCTACGAGGATGCAGGACCGGCGCTCCAGCTGACAGTCCCGGGACCCTCGGATGCCGTGGTGGAAGTCCGCCTGTACGGGCGTGGCGGACAGGAGGCCCTGCCCTCGGGCGGGGTTATCACCGCAAAGGCAGGCGCCGTCACCGAGGTCTCCCTCGCAGGTGTCCCGGCGGGGCAGTACACGGTGGCTGCATCCTCGGACGTTTCGTTTGTCGCCGCGGCGCGGGTGACCCGCGGGCTCCAGGAAGACCAGGCCCTGGATGTTGCCTGGGCGTCGGCCGGAGTGCGGCTTGGCAGCCAGCACGTCGTTCCCGTTCCGCGGGGCGGGATCCGCAGCCTGGTGTTCGGTGCCCTGGACGCCAGGGCGACCATCACGTACTCCGCCATTACGTCCGACGGAAAAGTCAGGGCTCCGGCCACCGCCGATATTGCCGGCGGAACGACGTCCTCCATCGCAGTACCGGAAAAGGAGGGAGACGCCGACGTCGTGGGATACGTGGTGTCAGCGTCAGGGGACGCCGCCTATGGCTCCGTGCTGGTCCAGCAGGACGGAAGGAACGACATCTCCACACTCGCGTTTCTGGCGGCGGCGGCCGGGCAGGAAACAGTGCCCGTCACCCTCAGTTACTAGCTGCCCTCCAGGCGCTCACGCAACTGCCGGCCGCCGCAACCCGGATCAGTACCGGCGGCGGTAGACCGGGTCCAGGGTTTCCGGCGCCACTCCCAGCATCTCTGCCGTGTGCTCCACCACAACGTCATGGACCAGGTCCTGCAGCTCTTCGGGGCCCGGGCAGCCCTGTTCCACCACGCGACGGTACACCGTGATCATGGGTCCTTCGCCGTCCGCGGCGGGTGTGTAGGAGCCCATGGGCGCCGACGCGGAGTTGGCGGCCAGCTTTTCGAGGTCGGGCGGGATCTCGTCGACGCCGAACCGCACGCCGTCGAGCGTCTTGCCCCAGATGTCATGCAGCCGCTGCGCGGAATCAAGCACCATGTCATCAAACCGGTCCGAGCGTGTCCGGTACCCGGGGTGTGTGGGGAGCATCACCTCGCCGCGGAGCCCGCGTCCGTGACGGTTCCGGCGGCGCATCATGAAGCTTTTGCCGGAGGAGCCGGTGCCCGGATTCCCGGGGGCATCCGGACCAGCCAACCGGACCGTGAAACCTGATTTCTGGTTCGATGACTGCATACATTGACTCTAAACCCGGGGAAACATTTATGCGATACATTCTCCGGGCGGCAGGGACGCGTCGGGTCGGGCGGGCAATGCACGGATTTGGCACGGACAGCGAGTAGTCTGTGATGTCGTGGGAGCTATCCGTCAGTGTTCAAGATCTGCCTGCCGCCAGTCAGCGGTGGCTACGCTGACGTACGTCTACGCCGACTCCACCGCTGTTCTTGGCCCCCTGGCCACCTTTGCGGAGCCGCATTGCTACGACCTGTGCGAGCAGCACGCTGACTCGCTGACCGTTCCGCGTGGCTGGGAAGTCCTCCGGCTTGCCATGCCGTCAACGCCACAGCAGCCGGGCCCCGACGACCTCCTGGCCCTTGCCAACGCGGTGCGGGATGCCGCGGCACTGCCGGCCCAGGGACAGCAGCCGCCGGCACAGCGCGCGCCCCATTCCGCGCTGGAAGCACCGGCCGGCGCAGAAGGCACCCGCAGGGGACACCTGCGCGTCCTGCGTGAACCCTCCTGACATCCTCTGGCGGTAGGCTGGTAGCTGCACACCAGTCCGCTACCGGCGCGAGCGCGCCCGCCAGGGAGCACCAAGAATGCCACATATCAGTCCTGACCTGCTGTCCGTCCTCCGCTGTCCCGTGACGGGGTCGGCCCTGGTGCAGGAAGGCGAGGAACTGGTGGCGGCCGTCGCCGGGGACTCCGGAGTGAAGCCCCGCTACGCCATCGAGGACGGCATTCCGCTCCTCCTGCCACCCGAGCTGCTGGCCGCGGCCACCGCGGCAGGATCGGACCAGCACGATTCAGCGCCCGGAACGGGCCAGGCCACGTAGCAGCGACCGGGCCGGAACGCAGGCACCACGGCCGCCGTCGAACCTTACACAGCAACACCGGAACCAACCGCACTCCGGACAGGACGAAGGATTACCCATGACGTTTGATTACAAGGTTGCCGATATCACCCTGGCGGAAGCCGGTCGGCACCAGATCCGCCTTGCCGAGCATGAGATGCCGGGCCTGATGTCGCTCCGCGCCGAATTCGGCCCCACCCAGCCGCTCAAGGGCGCCCGGATCGCCGGATCCCTGCACATGACCGTGCAGACCGCCGTGCTGATCGAGACGCTCACGGCTCTCGGCGCCGAGGTCCGCTGGGCCTCCTGCAACATCTTCTCCACCCAGGACGAGGCCGCCGCGGCCGTGGTGGTCGGAAACGGAACCGTCGAGGACCCCCAGGGTGTGCCCGTGTTCGCCTGGAAGGGCGAGACGCTGGAGGAGTACTGGTGGACCGCCGAGCAGATCCTTACCTGGCCCGGCGCGGACAGCAACCCGGACCTCGGCCCGAACATGATCCTCGACGACGGCGGCGACGCCACCATGCTGGTCCACAAGGGAGCCGAATTCGAGGCCCTTGGAGCCGTCCCGGCAGCCGCCGATGACGAGTCCGAGGAAGGCCGCGTCTTCCTCGAGGTGCTGCGCGCCTCCCTGCAGGCGGACCCGCAGAAGTGGACCCGGATCGGCTCCCGCCTGCTGGGCGTCACGGAGGAAACCACCACCGGCGTGCACCGCCTCTACCAGCTCGCGGAGCAGGGCAAGCTGCTGTTCCCGGCCATCAATGTCAACGACTCCGTCACCAAGAGCAAGTTCGACAACAAGTACGGCATCCGGCACTCCCTGCCGGATGGCATCAACCGCGCCACCGACGTCCTGATGGGCGGCAAGATCGCCGTCGTCTGCGGGTACGGCGACGTCGGCAAGGGCGCGGCGGAGGCTTTCCGCGGCCAGGGCTCCCGCGTCATCGTCACCGAAATCGATCCCATTTGCGCACTCCAGGCAGCCATGGACGGGTACCAGGTCGCAAAGCTCGAATCCGTCCTCAGCGAGGGCCACATCTTCATCACCACCACCGGCAACAAGGACGTTATCCTGGCCGAGCACATGGCCGGGATGCGGGACAAGGCCATCGTGGGCAACATCGGCCACTTCGACAACGAGATCGACATGGCGGGGCTGGCACGTATCCCGGGCATCCGGAAGGTGGAAATCAAGCCGCAGGTGCACGAATGGGTACTTGACGAGGGAACGGACCGGGAACGGTCCATCATCGTCCTCTCCGAGGGGCGCCTGCTGAACCTCGGCAACGCCACCGGCCACCCGTCGTTCGTGATGAGCAACTCTTTCGCCAACCAGACGATCGCGCAGATTGAGCTCTTCACCAAGAGCAGCCAGCCGGAAGGGGAGCGGGAGTACGGGAACCAGGTCTACGTGCTGCCGAAGATCCTTGACGAGAAGGTTGCCCGGCTGCACCTTGACGCCCTCGGCGTGGAACTGACCGAGCTGTCGAAGGAGCAGGCCGCCTACCTGGATCTCGACGTCGCAGGCCCCTACAAGCCCGAGCACTATCGTTACTAAGAAGTAAAGTGCCCGGGTGCCCAGTGCGCCCGGGCCGTTACTTTCTGCGCCTAGGATCAAAACATGGAGCCCGAAGTCCCGTCCCGCCGTCCCGGTCGAATGAAAAAGATTCTTGTGGTGGCAGCCGTCTGCCTCCTCGCTGCCGTCGGCGGCGTCTTCGCCGCTGTCGCGCCGGATATCGCCCGCGGGGCTATCGAGTCCGAGTCCAGCTCCTCCGTGAGGACGTCCCCGGGAACCGCGATGCCCGTCGTTGCCCCGGTCACGTCCGAGGCCGCACCCGCCAACGGCGCAAAGCAGGTCAATCCCGCAGCCCCGGTTTCCCTCAAGGTCACTAACGGAACCATCGAACGCGTCACCCTGACCAGCACCACAGGTGAAGCGGTCGAGGGGAGCATCGACCCTGCCGGTACCGGCTGGACGGCCGCAGGGCCCCTGAAATTCAACACCGACTACAGCTACACGTACGTGGTCAAGGACGGCGCGGGTCGGGAGACCAGCACCACCCAGGCCTTCAGCACAGTCTCCAGTTCCCATGAGGCGGACGCCGCCATTTATCCCCTGGACGGCATGAAAGTGGGGGTCGGCCAGCCGCTGCAGGTCATCTTCAGCGAGCCCGTGGTTAACCGTGAGGCCGTGGAGAAAGCCATCAGCATTACCAGCAGTGCCGGCCAGGCAGGTGCCTTCCACTGGCACAGCGACACCATGGTCCGGTACCGCCCGGAGAACTTCTGGGCCGCCAACTCCACTATTGCCATGGACATGAAACTTTTCGGCGTGGACCTCGGCAACGGGCAGATCGCCAACTTCAACAAGAAGGTGAACATCTCCATCGGCGACAAGAAGGTGGCGGTGGCCGACTCCGCCGCCCACACGTTCACGCTGAGCGTCAATGACCAGGTGGTCAAGACCCTGCCCGTCAGCATGGGGGACAAGCGCTTCCCGTCAGCGCGCGGTTACGGGGTGCTGATGGAGAAGAAGCGCTACGACCACTTCCGGGCCTCGAGCATTGGGCTCAAGCCCGACGATCCTGCCTACTACGGGGACGTGGACGTGGAGTACACCATCCGCCTCACCCTCAGCGGCGCCTATATCCACCAGGCCCTGGAGTCTGCCTATCCGTTCATCGGCAACGCGAACGTCTCGCATGGCTGCATTGGGTTCGCCCCCGATGGCGCCGCCTGGGTCTTCGACAACATGGGCACCGGCGACGTGGTCCAGATCGTAAACACCGAGGGGGACTACGCCGCCCACGATGACGGGTTTGGCGACTGGAACATCCCGTGGAGCGAGTACGACAACTAGCGTCAGCTGCCGAAGGGGAGCCGCTGCAGCCGCTCTCCGATTTCCGTGTTGCGCCGGCGTGCCTGTGTCAGCCGGGCCAGCTCCCTGCTCCGGCGTTCAGCAACGACGGCGGCAAGGTAGTCGTCGGGGCTGGTCCCCGGAGGCGGGGGCGGGGCCACATGGGCGGACAGTTCGGTGGCGATGGAGGCGGCCATTCCGGCCCGGGACAGGGGCGCCATCCTCCCGGCCTGCCGGATGAACTGGGAGGCCCTGCGCACCGTCGCATCGGGAATCCTGCCGATGTCGGCGGCCGCTGCCCACGCCCGGAGGCGAGGCGGCACAAACACCGGAACCGGCTGCTCCACCGGCACGCGGGTGCGGACGGCATAGGTTCCGGCCAGCAGGTCACCCAGCCGCCGCGACCTGTCATTGAAAAGCGCAACCGTCAGCGCCACACCGCCGAACGTCAGGTAGATCTCCAGGAACCCGGTCAGCCCGCGGATGACGGCGTGCCGGAAGCGGATGGCACCACCGTCATCCCGGACCACCCGGAGGCCGGTGGCCAGTTTCCCCAGGGAGCGGCCGCGGCTCAGCGTTTCAACGGCCACCGGAATGATGACCAGGCAAAAGACGACGCTGGCCAGGGTCAGGGCACGTGCGGCAGCCTCGTCGAGGTCCTCGCCGGCTGCGGCAAGCCCGATCAGGAACGCCACGAGCAGGACGATGTTGAGGGCTGCATCCACGAGCAGCCCGAGCGCACGGGCGGCAAAGGACGCCGGCCTCAGCTCCAGGACTACGGCCTCGCCGGTGATAATCGAACTCACTGTACTTCCCCGTTCCGCCGCCCTCCCGGTGCGGTCGCTCAAAGTCTAGTGTGGTGGCGCTAGGCTGGTCGCGTGGATATGGACGCCTTTTCCGCAACCAACGCGGACAAGTGGGCACGGCTGCATGAGCTTGCCTCCAAGGGCAGGCTCAACGGGCGTGAGGCCGATGAGCTGCTGGCGCTGTACCAGTCCACGTCCGCCCACCTTTCCCTGATCAGGTCAGTCGCGCCCGAGAGCGGATTGTCCGCCTCGCTGTCCGCCACGCTGGCCCAGGCGCGGACGCGCTTTACGGGGGCCAGGTCCAACGTGCCGGCGGACCTGGCGCGCTTTTTTGTGGTGGCCCTTCCGGCCGCGCTGTACCGGTTGACCTGGCTCACGCTTGCCTGTGGTGCGGCCTTTATCCTTATTGGCGCGGCGTACGCGCTGTGGATCGGCACGTCGCCTGAGGCGCTGCGGGCAGTGGCCACCGAGGCGGCGGCCAGGCAATACGTCGAGGAAGACTTCATCAACTACTACTCGGAAAACCCGGCCGCCTCGTTTGCCGGTGCTGTCTGGACCAACAACGCCTGGATCAGCGCGCAGGCCGTAGGGATGGGGATTACGGGTTTCTGGGTGCCGATGATCCTGTTCAGCAACGCCCAGGGGGTTGGCGTTGCGGCCGGAATTTTCGCCGCCGCCGGCAAGAGCGACGTCTTCTTCAGCTACATCCTGCCGCACGGACTGATGGAACTCACCGCCGTGTTCATCGCCTGCGCGGCCGGCCTTCGGATCTTTTGGGCCATGGTGTCACCGGGCCCGCGGACCAGGGGACGGGCTGTTGCCGAGGAAGGCAGGTCCCTGATCACCGTGGCCCTGGGCCTGGTCCTCGTGCTGTTTGCCTCCGGTCTGGTTGAAGGCTTCGTCACCCCCAGCCCGCTGCCGGTGTGGGCCAAGATCGGGATCGGAGCCGCTGTCCTGGCCGCGTACTGGTTCTATGTGCTGAGGTGGGGCAGGCCCGCCTATCTTGCGGGAGAACGCGGGGACCTGCGGCGCGAAGACGCGGGCTACACGGAAATCGCTGCCTGAATCGTTGTAATTCCGCCGGGGTGGTTCCTCGTCCAGCCCAATGCCCGGACGGTAGGCTCGACACCAGATAAGCGCGCCAGCTGAGCCCGGCCCGGCGCGGAATTTCGACGGAAGTGACGCTGCTGTGAAAGACGAAACACCGGCCCGCGCCAAGAGCGCCGAGCCGCAGCCGGAACCCCACCTGGACACGTCCGGGGACTCCGACGAGCCCGCGTTTTCCTGGCTGAACCCCGCCGGGAAGGGCTCCGGTCCAGCAGCGGGGTCTTCCGCGTCACCCGCTGCCCCTTCGCCTGCTGACAGCCCGGCCGCTGCATCATCCACCGCCGGCGGCGGCTCCACCGTGAACGGGCCCATCCAGCCGGAGAGCAGGGCGGACCGGAAAGCCGCCGAAGCCGCCGCTGAGGCGCCCGGGGAGGACAGTTCCCCGGTTTTCAAGGAACCGCTCCCTACCTCCGCGCTGCAGGTCCGCCCGCCGGAGGAAGAGGTGGAACGCCGCAATGCCCAGCGGGAGAGTGCCGCCAACGCCAAGCCTGTGGCGCCCCGGGTGATGCAGGTGCTGCTCGCCGTCTTCTTCCCGCTGGTCCTGCTCATCCTGGCTGTCCGGGCGGTGACCAGCCCGCTGTTCCTGTGGGTGGAGTACAACCGGCCCGGGTTCCCCGGCGACGGGTACGGGTTCAGCACGGACGACCGGATGACCTACGGCTCCTACGCCGTGGACTACCTGAGCAACTGGTCCGGCCCGCGCTACCTCGGGGACCTGGTGCACCGCAGTGGCGACAAGCTGTTCAAGGACGGCGAGGTGAGCCACATGGCGGACGTCAAACTGGTGATCCTGTCCACGTTCGGTGCCGGCGTCCTGCTGGTCCTGTTCAGCATTGTGGCCATCCTTTACCTCCGCAAGCGAAGCACGGGTGGAGTCCGGAGGGGCCTGTTCGCCGGCTCCATCGTCACCCTGGTCATCATCCTGGGCCTGGGCACCCTGGCAGTGCTGGGCTGGCAGCAGTTCTTTACCGAGTTCCACCGCATCTTCTTCGCCGACGGGTCCTGGACGTTCAGCCTGGACGACACCCTGATCCGGTTGTTCCCCGGCCAGTTCTGGATTGATGCCGGCATGGTCATAGCAGGCCTGGTGCTGCTGGTTTCACTCGTGACCCTGGTCCTCACCTGGCCCACCCGCCGGCGGCGTGGCCTGGCCAAGGACGCGGCAGCACCGGCGGCGGTTGAGGAGTAGGCCCCGCAGCGTTGCGGGCGCGGCCGGGGGGGACTGCGCCCTAGGCGTAGAGTTTGGCGATCTCACCGGCGTAGTCGCGCACGACGGCGGCCCGCTTCAGTTTGAGGGACGGCGTCAGGTGTCCTGACTCCACGGTGAACTGGACGTCAAGGAGCGTGAAGCTGCGGATGGACTCTGCCTTGGACACGAGCAGGTTGGCGTGGTCCACCGCCTCCTGGACTGCCGCAAGGATTTCCGGATCGCTGACCGCGTCACCCGCTGCAAGGGCGGGCAGGCCGCGTTCGGACCGCCAGTTGTCCACGCCCTCCGGGTCCAGCGTCACCAGGGCCGAGACAAAGGGTTTGCCGTCGCCCACCACAACGGCATGGCCTACCAGCTGGTGGGCACGGATCGTCTCCTCGAGCGGGCCCGGCGCCACGTTCTTGCCGCCTGCGGTGACCAGCAGGTCCTTCTTGCGGCCGGTGACGGTGAGGAACCCCTGCGCATCGAGTTCCCCGAGGTCACCGGTCCGGAAAAACCCGTCAACGAAGGCCTCAGCGTTCGCGGCCCGGTTGTTGTGGTACCCCTTGAAGACGCCAATCCCCTTGACCAGGATCTCGCCATCTCCCGCCACCCGGATGGTGGTGCCCGGGACCGGGATGCCCACTGAGCCCACGCGCGTCCTGGCCGGTGTGTTGGCCGTGCACGGTGCCGTGGTTTCGGTCAGTCCGTAGCCCTCCAGCACGGGGATCCCGGCGCCGCGGAAAAAGTGGGCGTCATCGAGGGACAGGGGACTGGCACCGGATACGGTGTACCCCACCTGCCCGCCCAGGGCCTGCCGAAGCCGGGGATACAGCAGCCGGTCGAAGAGTGCGTGCCGTACACGGCAGAGCAGCCCGGGCCCGTCGCCCTGGCCACGATTGCGCAGGTCTTCTTCCCGCGAGTACTCCATGGCGGTCTCTGATGCAGCCTTGAACAGCCGGGCCTTGCCCGCCAGCGCTGCCTTGTGGGCAGCGGTAGCCCGGACTTTCTCGAAGATCCGCGGCACCACCAGCAGGAACGTGGGGCGGAACGAGCCCAGGTCCTCCAGGAGCTGCGCCGCCCCCGGTGTGTGTCCCAGGGTGGCCCCGGCGGTGAGGCAGACCACCTGCACGGCGCGGGCCAGGACGTGTGCCAGCGGAAGGAACATCAGGGTGCGTGCCTGGTCCTGCAGCAGCAGCTCCGGAAGGAACGCCACGATGTTCTTTGCCACCAGGGCGAAGTTCCCGTGGGTAATCTCGCAGCCCTTGGGATTGCCTGTGGTGCCTGAGGTGTATACGAGGGAGGCGACATCGTCCAGCCCGGCCAGGCTGCGGTGTCGTTCAAGCTCCGCGTCCGTGACCCCGGAGCCGGCAGCGGCGAGGCTGGCAAGGTCCGGCGCATCGCCGTCGTAATCCATCCTCACCACGTTGACGAGCCGGTCCCGAAGGACGTCGGAGCCGGCCAGGACATCGGTGACCAGGGCCACAAGGCTGCGGTCCCCGGCAAAGACGCGGCGCACCCCCGCGTCCTGGATGATCCACTCCACCTGGCGGGCGGAGGAAGTTTCGTAGATGGGGACCGTCACCGCGCCGGCGAACCAGATGGCGAAATCGACCAGGGTCCACTCGTAGGAGGTGGGTGACATGACCGCCACCTTGTCGCCGGGCTCGATGCCGCCGGCAATCAGGCCCTTGGCCAGGGCGCTGACGTCCTGCAGGAACTTCGCGGCCGTGACATCCACCCAGCCGTTCGGGCCCTTTCGCCGGTACAGGGCATGGGCAGGGTTGGCGGCATGCTGCTCCAGGAGCAGGTCGGTCACGTTGCTGGCGGCGTCAAGCTCAACCAGCAGTTCGGTGCTTGCTTCTCTCACAGCAGGTCTCCGTTCCGCTGCCACGCCGCGGCAGCGGCTCAGTTGGGGGTCTGATGCCATCCTGCCCTAGATCCAGGACGGCATCCACATCCGGACTTTCCAGGCGTCGTAGGGAATGGTTTCCGCGGCCCAGACAGGATAGAAGAATGCCGACAGCAGGATTGCCGCAGCGATGAACAGTGCCACCAGGTACAGCCCTGACCGGCGGCGCCAGGGCGGGTCGGAGGCCCTGCCCAGGACGAGGCCCAGGCAGTACACGAGTGCCAGAATGAGGAACGGCTCGAAGGACACCGCGTAGAAGTAGAACATGGTCCGTTCGGGGTACAGGAACCACGGCAGGTAGCCTGCGCCCACACCGGCCAGTATGGCGCCGGCACGCCAGTCCCGCCGCCCGGCCCACCAGAACAGCAGGACCACCAGGGAAATAACGGCGCCCCACCAGATCAGCGGATTTCCCACGGACAGGATGGCCGAGGTGCATTTTTCCACCGCGCAGCCGGGACTGCCCTGCGGCGGTGTCTCGTAAAAGAACGACGTCGGCCTGCCAAGTACCAGCCAGCTCCATGCGCTTGCCTCGTACGGGTGGTCCGATCCAAGGCCCTGGTGGAAGGTGTAGGCCTCCCGGTGGTAGTGCGCCAGCGAGCGGACGGCGTCCGGCAGCCAGTCCCATCCGGGGGAGGCGTTGCTTTGCGCCCACCGGCGGAAGTAAGCATTCTCGGAGCGGAACCAGCCGGTCCACGATGCCGCGTACACCAGCCCGGCTACCGGCACCATGCTGATGAACGCCGGAATCCCGTCCTTGATGATGCCGCCGCTGATCCAGCCCCGCATACCGGCAACCCGCCGGGCGTTGAGGTCCCACAGGACCGTGAGGAGTCCGAACCCGGCAAGGAAGAACAGGCCAGACCATTTGGTCCCGACGGCGAGCCCCAGGCAGATCCCCGCCGCCACGCGCCACCAGCGGATCCCCAGCCACGGACCGGACAGCAGCTGTCCCGTCGTCGGACGCCCTCCGTTGTCTGCGGCGGCGCGCGCCAGCCGGAGCGCCAGCCGGCGCCGGCCGCTGTCCCGGTCCAGCAGCAGGGCCCCGAAGGCGGCCAGGACCCAGAACATCAGGAAAATATCCAGCAGCGACGTCCGGGACATCACCAGGTGGTGGCCGTCCACCGCAAGGAGGAGCCCGGCAGCCCCCGCCAGGGGAAGCGACCGGAAGAGCTTCAGGGCAATCAGGGACAGGAGCAGGATGGACAGTGTGCCGGTCAGGGCTGCTGCGAAGCGCCAGCCAAAAGGGTTGTCCGGGCCGAAGATCCCCATGCCGGCGGCGATCATCCACTTGCCCACGGGCGGATGGACCACGTACTCGGGGGAGTCCAGCAGCACACCAGGGTTTCCGGCGTTGAACGCGTCATTGGCTTTGTCCGGCCAGCCGCGCTCGTAGCCGCTGACCAGGTAGGAGTATGCGTCTTTGACGTAGTACGTTTCGTCGAAGACCAGCTTGGGCGGGGCCTCAAGCCGGACGAACCTGAGGATCCCGCCGGCAAGGGCGGTCAGGACGGGGACCAGCAGGAACCACAGCCTCAGCGACGGCGGGTAGTCGCGCCATCCGCGGGCGCTGCCGAGGAGCCGTGCCAGCAGCGATTCGACCGTGAAGGCGTCGGCGGGGCGGCTGACCCAGGGCCGGCGGGGGGAACTGCCCGAACCGCCTGCTGTCCTCCCGGTTTCATCACCGGAGGCCGCGGGGGCGGCCTGTCCGGTCCCGCCCGGCCGCGTCGAGGTCTGCGTCACCAGCCCATGCTACCGTTTGCGGCCGGCGGTCCCCGGCAGCAGTAGGCTGATGGCGTGGACCCTAACCCCAGCACCCTTCCTGATTCCGGCCCGGCACCTGCGGGGCGCATCGTGCTCGCCGCCACCCCGATCGGGAACACCGGTGACGCTTCCGCGCGGCTGGTGGAACTGCTGGGAACCGCGGACATCGTGGCAGCCGAGGACACCCGCCGCCTCCACCGGCTGGTTCAGAGCCTGGGCGTCACCGTGGCCGGGCGGGTCATCAGCTACCACGAGCACAACGAGGCCACCAAGACGGCCGAGCTGCTGGCACAGGTGCAGGCAGGAAGCACCCTGGTCATGGTTACCGACGCCGGGATGCCCTCGGTTTCGGACCCGGGCTTCCGCCTGGTTGAAGGGGCGGTCGCGGCCGGCCTCACAGTGACGGCCGTCCCGGGGCCGTCAGCGGTACTCACCGCCCTGGCGTTGTCCGGCCTGCCCACGGACCGCTTCTGCTTTGAAGGGTTCCTTCCGCGGAAGGCCGGTGAGCGGGCGTCGCGCCTGGCCGAGCTTGCGGGGGAGCGCAGGACCATGGTGTTCTTCGAGGCACCGCACCGGCTGGAGGTGATGCTCCGGGCGCTGCGCGAACGGTTCGGACCGGACCGTCCCGTCGCCGTCTGCCGTGAACTGACCAAAACATACGAAGAGGTCATCCGCGGCACGCTCAGTGAACTGTTGGTGTGGGCGGAAAGCACGGAGATCAGGGGCGAGATCGCCGTTGTCCTGGGCGGGGCGCCGGAAAAGGCGCCCGGGACGCCGGAGGACCATGTGGCCGCCGTGAACGAACTCGTGGCCCAGGGCATCCGGCTCAAGGAAGCGGTGGCAGCGGTGGCCGAGGACGTCCGGGTGAGCAAACGGGAACTGTACTCCGCTGTGCTGGCGGCCCGCTGACCGTCCCCGCAAACGATGCCTGTTCCGCTGTGCAGCTGCACAGCAGCGCCATGATGCGGCAGTGCGCAACGGCGTAGACCAGCCGGAAGCCGCCGCAGTAGTCTGGCAGTAATTCAGCCTGTATGGGCCCGGTCACTCCGGCCGCCGCCAAGGGCTGCACCAACCCTACTGACGAGGGAGTCATCGTGACTGTCACTGCACAGCCGGCCGTTTCCGCAGACCGCGAAAGCGCCCTTCTGGCCTCTGTCCCCACTGGCCTGCTCATCAACGGTGAATGGCGGGACGCCATCTCCGGGAAGACGTTCGACGTCGAGGATCCCGCCACCGGGAAGGTGCTCTTGAGCCTTGCCGACGCCGGTGCCGAGGATGGCAAGGCCGCCCTGGACGCTGCCGCCGCGGCCCAGGATTCCTGGGCTAAGGTGCCCCCGCGCGAACGGGGCGAGATCCTCCGCCGCGCGTTCGAGCTCGTCACCGAACGCGCCGAGGACTTCGCGCTGCTGATGACCATGGAAATGGGCAAGCCGCTGGCCGAAGCCCGCGGTGAGGTCACGTACGGTGCCGAGTTCCTGCGCTGGTTCTCCGAGGAAGCAGTGCGTGCGTTCGGCCGCTACTCGGTGTCCCCGGACGGCAAGTCCCGCCTGCTGGTGACCAAGAAGCCGGTGGGCCCCTGCCTGCTGATCACGCCGTGGAACTTCCCGCTGGCCATGGCAACCCGCAAGATCGCCCCGGCCGTCGCCGCAGGCTGCACCATGGTCCTGAAGTCCGCGAACCTCACCCCGCTGACCTCCCAGCTGTTCGCCGCCGTCATGATGGAGGCCGGCCTGCCCGCCGGTGTCCTGAACGTCATCCCCACCTCTACCGCTGGTGCCACCACCGGCCCGCTGATCAAGGATTCCCGGCTCCGGAAGCTCTCCTTCACCGGGTCCACCGAGGTGGGCCGCCGCCTGCTCTCCGACGCCTCCGAAACCGTCCTGCGCACCTCCATGGAACTGGGCGGCAACGCACCGTTCCTGGTCTTCGAGGACGCCGACATCGATGCCGCCGTCGCCGGTGCCATGCTCGCCAAGCTCCGCAACATGGGCGAGGCCTGCACGGCAGCGAACCGGTTCATCGTGCACGAATCCGTCGCGGCCGAGTTCGCGGAGAAGTTCGCCGCAAAGATGAAGGACATGACCACCGCCCGCGGCACCGAGCCGGAGTCCAAGGTGGGCCCGCTGATCGACGCGAAGAGCCGGGACAAGGTCCACGAACTCGTCTCCGACGCCGTGGCCTCCGGCGCCACAGCCGTCCTGGGCGGCGGGCCGGTGGAAGGCCCGGGCTACTTCTACCAGCCCACCATCCTCTCCGGCGTCACCGAAGGCACCCGCATCCTGTCCGAGGAAATCTTCGGACCGGTCGCGCCTATCATCACCTTCAGCTCAGAGGATGACGCGGTGCGCCTGGCCAACAACACCGAATACGGACTGGTGGCCTACGTCTTCACCAAGGACCTGAACCGGGGCATCCGGATGGGCGAACGCCTCGAAACCGGCATGCTCGGCCTGAACGCAGGCGTCATCTCCAATGCCGCGGCACCCTTCGGCGGCGTCAAGCAGTCCGGCCTGGGACGCGAGGGCGGCCTCGAAGGCATCGAGGAATACCTCTACACCCAGTACATCGGCATCGCAGACCCCTACGCCGGATAACGCCCGGATCAGGCAAAGCGGCCGGTCAGCCGCCGCTGTGCCGCCGAACGCCGTCGCCCGCTCCCTGCCTGGAATGACCAGGACGGGAGCGTGCGGCGGCTTTTGCCGTCCTGCGCAGGAAGTGCCCTGTGGCCAGGAAAGGTGCGGCAAGCAGCCGGCCCAGCCGTCCCATCACGGACGGTGGGATCCACGCCGCCTGAAGCCGCCTGGGCAAGCCAGCATTGGCCTGCAGGGACGATTCCACGGCCGCAATCTGCGCAGCCACGGCGCCGCCGGTTCCGCGGGCCGGACCGGGCTGTCCGCCGTCGGCCGCTGCCTCCGGGTCAGCGCCGGACGGGCGGCCATAGCTGTGGCGTTCGAAGCCTGCCGTGAGTGCGGCGACGGCCTGGTGCGCCGCCCGGTCCAGGCCATCGGGATCCCCCAGCAGCGCGCCGCGCAGCCGCGCTGAATACGCGCGGGGCGTTTCGCTGGATCCGGGGGGAAGGCCAAAGTCGGTGCCGAGGTCCAGCAGTTCACGCCAGCCCAGGGGCACCGCGTTAGCGGGGTCCTGGGGCCTCAGCCGCCTGGCCCTCATGCCTGCCCTGATGAGCCGGGGCGCGGCCATCAGGAGTGCCAGCCCCAGGACGCTGCATGCGACCAGGAGCCACGGCAGGAGCTGGACGCCCGGATCGGCACTTCCGCCGCCGCCGGGTGCGGGCAGCGCAGTGGCGCTCGGCGCGGGCGTGGGTGCGGGGGTGGCATCGGGAAGCAGGTCATCATTGTTGTCAAGCGCGTCAGGGGCGGCAGCGGTGGAGGATTCCGTGGCGTAGTCGGGAACCACGCCGCGGGACGGGGTGGGTTCGAAAGGCACCCAGCCCAGGCCCTGGAAGTAGAGCTCCGGCCAGGCGTGGGCATCGCGCGCATCCACCTCATACTCCGGCAGTGCTCCCTGGCCTGCCACCGAAACCGTGGCGCCGGTAAGCCTGCCCGGTGCGTAGCCCACCGCGATGCGGCTGGGGATACCCTCAAGCCTCGCCATCACAGCCATCGCGGACGCGTAGTGGATGCAGTATCCGCTCTTTTGCTCAAGGAAGTCGGCCAGGACCGACAGCCCGTTGCCGTCATAGCCGCCCTGCACCGGAGACTGCAGGGAATAGGTGAACTCTGCCGAACGGAGGTATTTCTGGATGGCCATGGCCTTCGCGTACGGGGTGCCTGTCCCCGCCACGGTATCGGCGGTGCTGCGGACAATGTCCGGAACGTTGCCGGGAATCCTGGTGAAATCCTCCGGGATGCCCTGGACGGCGGCCGAGGACTGTGCCAGGAGCCCTGCCGTCAGCCGGGGGGCGGTGGACGTGACCAGGTACTCCTGCCGCCGGGACGTGGTGGTGTCCGAACCTTTGATGCTGAGGGTGGCCGGGTCCCAAGTCCACCGCCCGCTGAGTCCCCGGACCGATTCCGGGGCATACGGGGCAGGGAGATAGGGGCTGGTGAAGCTGCCGGCGTCGATGGCCGTGACCAGCCGCTGCTGCTCGTCCGCCAGGACTGTGTAGCCGGGATCGATGCGCCCGCCCAGGGGCAGCCGGGAGGCGTCACGGTCGTCCGGCCCCCAGGAGTCGCCATCGAAATGGTCAACGGTGACGGAGCGCAGGTACAGCGGGGTGGAGGCGTTCGTGGCGTAGGTGATCCGGCCGCTGCCGTCAGGTGTCCGCAGGCTGTTGCCCAGCGTGATCATGGGGTTAAGGCCGGTGGAGGTGCCCCACGGGTTGAGCCGGGAACCTTGCGGAAACGTTCCCTGGTCAAAGCCGGGAATGGCCATGGGCACCACCAGTGTGGCGGCCAGGGCAACAGATCCCGTGAGCACGGCACGCTTCACCTGGCCCGGGCTGCGGGCGGAATCACTCTGGAACCGGGCACTGGGGGCGAAATACTGGCTGCAGGCGAGGACCGCCAGGTATCCCGCCACCGTGAAGGCGAAGCCCCAGAAACCCACGCTTTGCGGCTTGATCATTGCCGGCACCACCAGGATGGCCAGCAGCCCCACCCCGGACGCAGCGGGAATGCCGAGCGGCACCGCGAGGGCGTCCACCAGGATCACCGCCAGGCCCAGCACAGCGCAAATGACCATGACGATGCCCACATTCGGCGCCACGGGAGCCGTCTCTGAAAGGACGGTTTCGCTGGCCCTCCGGATGAGGCGGTCCAGCTCCACGAGGGTTCCGGCGGTAGGGATGAACCCGGCCAGGCTGGAGCTGCGGAAGAACGTCAGTGTCAGGATGGCGCCCAGGGAGATGAATCCACCGGCCGTCACCAGGAGGGGCTGGGCGCGTACGGACCGCAGGGCAGCCAGCGTGAGGCTGACCACCACGACGGTGGTCAGGACGGGCCAGTACCAGCCCCAGCCGCGGAGCACGCCGTTGAGCGAAAGCGCGGCACCGGAGACGGCAACAGCGATGGCGCCGGCCATGGCCCAGGGGTAGGCGCCCACCCGGTGCCGTGCGGCGGCCTGCTCCGGCCTGCTTCCGGACTGCCTGCTGGCTCCCGGACTGCGCGTTGGGGCCGCGGTCACCGCGCGGCTCCGGTTCCGCGGCGGACCTCGGCCGAGGGTGCGGGCACTGCCACGTCCTGGTCGAACTGGCTCCAGGCCGATGCCACGGACACGGCAGGCGCAACGGCCACCGCCCGCCACCCTCCCTGCCGCAGCACTTCCAGGACCTCCGCTGACTCGCCGGGCTTTTCCGTCACGATGACGGCGAAGGCATTCGTGGCGTAGCCCGCGGCAGGGGCAAGGGCGAGGGCCTCCATCCGCGAGAGTGTTCCAAGGACTGCGATCACCGGACCCCTCATGCGGTGTGCGGAAAGTTTGTCCATGAGCAGGTCATCGAAGGCCTCAGGTCCCGCGTCGAGGGCAGCGCGCTCGCCGGCTGCACCGACCCGGCCCGCCCAGTGCTGGAGGGCATTGTCACGGTGGGGGTGGTGGGACCCGGTCAGCTGGATGGCTGCCAGGCTTTCGGCGATGGACTGGAGCCCGGCTGCGCCGCTGTACTCCTCCACCTCAGGCTCGGGGGCCGACGGCGAACGCAGGAAGGCGGGTCCGCCGCCGGTGTCGAGCAGGCGCAGCGCATAGTTCCGTTCCGCCAGGTGTGCGCTGATGGACATGACTGCAACGACCGACCATTCGAAGGTTCCGCTGGTGGCCAGGGGGTGCCCGTCCGGGCCTGCCTGCCCCACCGGCCCTCCGGAACCTCCATTAAACGCACCGTACCGGTGGTCCATGATGACCGTGGCCTCCGGTGTGGTGACGGATTCCTCCTGGCGCACCATGAGGTCGCCGTGGCGTGCGGTGGCAGCCCAGTGCACCCGCCGCATCGGGTCGCCGTGGCGGTACTCGCGGGTCATCACGTCGTCGTCGCTGGGGTTGGCTCGGATCCTGGTGGCGGTCACGCCGTCATTGCCGCGCGCGCCGGCCAGTCCGGTGAGGGGAAGGACGACGGCGGCGGGCGTCACGGTGAGGATGTCGCCGTCGTCTATTGCCTGCCTGTGCAGCGACAGGCCAAACGGATCCGTGAATTCGGCGGTCACCGGGCCGATGAGGAACTGGCCGCGCTGGGCCGAACGGAGGTGGTATTCATACCGGCTGGTGCCCCCGGTGGCTGAACGGGAGGGGAACCGGAAAGCCGGCGACTCGCCGAAACGGCCGGGCAGCCGCTCCTCCATGGTGGCGCTTCCGCTTCCGCTGCCCGTCCGTGCCACTGCGAGCCGCACGGTTGTGGGCGCCGACGTTTCCACGGGCGACGGAGTGAACTCGCGGTACACCCGGAACCGGGGCTTGACCAGCCGGATCCCGGCAAGGGAAACCAGGGGGAGGACAATCAGCAGTACTGCCAGCGTCAGCAGGTCCCTGCGGCCCATGACGTAGGCGGCGCCCACTGCAACCCCGCCGGCGGCGATCATTCCCCAACCGCGTTGGGTGAAGAGGTGCCGCGGCACCCTGTCCGACAGCGCCATGGGTTTCCCCTACTGGTTCCTGCTTAGCCCGGTGACCGGGGCCGCTGTCCTGCCGGCAGGTGCCGCATTCCTTGTGCCGGTTCCGGCGCCCTCCGAAGTGACCGGCAGGCGGGACAGGATGCCCCTCAGTACGCTGTGCGGGGTTTCCCCGGACCCGGCAGCCTTGCGGTCCAGGATGATGCGGTGTGCCAGGACGGCTTCGGCGACGTGGACGACGTCGTCCGGCAGGACGAAGTCCCGGGCGTCCAGGGCGGCCGTGGCTTTCGCCGCCCGGAGCAGCTGCAGCAGGGAGCGTGGGCTGGCGCCGAGCCGGAGCAGCGGACTCTCCCTGGTGGCCCTGCCCAGCGACACGGTGTATTCCTTGACGGCCTTGGACACGTAAACCTGCTGCACCGTGGTGATCATGGCGGCCACCTCCGCCGAGGTGACCACCGCGGAGACCCTGGTCAAGGGCGAGGTGGCCTGATGCGTTTCGAGCATCTCAATCTCGGCGTCCTTGTCCGGGTACCCCATGGAGATCCGGGCCATGAACCGGTCCCGTTGCGCCTCCGGCAACGGATAGGTCCCTTCCATTTCGATGGGGTTCTGGGTGGCCACCACCATGAACGGCTCGTCGAGCCGGTACGAGGTGCCGTCAACCGTGACCTGGTGCTCTTCCATGCATTCGAGCAGCGCTGACTGTGTCTTGGCGGAGGCCCTGTTGATTTCGTCGCCAATGACAATGTTGGCAAAGACCGCCCCCGGCCGGAACTCGAACAGGCGGGAGGACTGGTTGTAGATGGACACACCCGTCACATCCGACGGCAGCAGGTCGGGGGTGAACTGGATCCGGTTGACGGTGCAGTCGATGGTGCGGGCCAGGGTCTTCGCGAGGAGTGTTTTCCCCACTCCGGGCACATCTTCGAGGAGCAGATGCCCCTGGGCCAGCAGGACGGTCAGTGCCAGCCTGGCGGCGTCGGATTTCCCATCGATGACGGTATTGACAGACGAGAGGATGCGCTGCGTTGCCGCGTGGAAACCTTCCGCGTCCATGGCGGCCGGGCGGTGCCCGTTCAGGTGGCTGACGGGATCAGCGAGCCCCGCCAGGGTGCGGTTCGCAGCGCTCACATCGTTGGCAGTGCGTCGGTGGGATTCCATCGGCAACCTTTCAGCCCGGGGTTCTACCTGGACGGGACAACAAGCCTGCCGTCGCCCGTCGGTGGGCGTTCGCATGTGTTCCTACCAGACTACTAACACAACTGCCGCAGCTGACAGAGAGTTCCGACAAAAATGGGGAAGGGTCCGCGGCTAGGCTGGATGGATGTGCACCTCGCTTCCTCCTGCCGCTTATCAGGACCCTGGCACCGATGACGCCCAGGAGCCGCGCAGTTCCCGGCCAAAGGCCTTCCCGCCCGCTCCCGAGCCCCTGCCCGTACCTGTGATGGATAACCACACACACCTGGACTTCCCGGATGGCAAGGCTCCCGTTGGGATATCGGCGGCGCTTGATGCCGCTGCCGCCGTGGGCGTCCAAGGTGCGGTGCAGGTGGGCTGCGACCTTGAGTCATCACGGTTCACCGTCCAGGCGGTTGACCTGGACCGCCGGCTGTTGGGGGCGGTGGCGTTGCACCCCAACGACGCTCCCCGCTACGCCGCCCGCGGCCAGTTGGAAGAGGCGCTGGCGGAAATTGAACAGCTGGCCGCCCACCCGCGGATCCGGGCCATCGGCGAGACCGGCCTGGACTACTACCGCACCGAAGGAGAAGGCCTGGCGCACCAGCGGCACTCCTTCCGCCGCCATATCGACATCGCCAAACGCCTCGACCTGACGCTCCAGATCCACGACCGGGACGCGCACGACGACGTCGTCCAGGTGCTCCGGGAAGAAGGCGCCCCTGCACGCGTGGTCTTCCACTGTTTCTCCGGCGATGAGGATCTGGCAAGAACCTGCAACCAGGAGGGCTGGTGGATGTCCTTTGCCGGAACCCTGACCTTCCGCAACGCCGCCAACCTGCGTGCTGCGCTCGCTGTTGCGGATCCCAACCTGGTCCTGGTGGAAACCGATGCGCCGTTCCTTACCCCGCACCCGCACCGGGGCCGGCCAAATGCCAGCTACATGGTCCCTTACACGGTCCGGGCCATGGCCGAATTGACAGGAACTGACCTGGCCGGGCTGTGCGCCGGAATCGCCGACAATACCGTGCGGGCATACGGAAGCTGGGACTGAGGGACCGATTTCCCGGCGTTACATTATGAATACCCGGTATGCATAATTCTTGGCGGCTTTATAACGCTACGGTTACAGTGGACATTTATTAGCCGGGGTCGGGGAAGGCCAACGGGTAATTTCACTTCTTTCCGCAGCAGGATTGCCGGGCTTTGTCCCGCGTGCCGGTTGTGCGGAGTGTGGCGGCGCAACGGTGCCCGGACTGCCATCTTCAGGCGGTGCCGGGCCTTTTATTGCGCGATTTCCCCGTGCCCGGAAGGACCTAAAGTTACGGGCAAACGTGAGCAAGTTCTTCACATCGGACGGCAAGTTCAGCTTCGTCAAGGTTGGTGCCCAGCTTCTGGTGCTCTGCGCGCTCGTGGTGGGCCTCGTAGCCTTCGTGGGCAATAACAAAACCATCACGCTCAACGTCGACGGCAAGGTCTCGTCCGTGCAGACGTTCGGCGGAACCGTGGGGCAGGTGGTCAAGAGCGCCAACCTGGAGCTGAACCCTGCCGACCGCGTGTCGCCGTCGGTTGATGCCTCGGTCCAGAACGGCACCGTGATCAACGTCAACAAGGCGAAGGAAGTCAAGGTCAGCCTCGACGGTTCCGAGAAGACGGTCAATACCACCGCCCAGGACGTCGCCGGACTGGTGACTGAACTCGGCGTCGCCAGCGCTTCGTCGGTTTCCGCCCCCAAGGACGCCCAGCTTTCCGTCGCCGGTTCCTACGTCTCGATCTCCACCCCCAAGACCGTCAGCCTTGTTGCGGACGGCAAGGTGGACACCGCAACCACCACGGCGGCCACGGTGGGCAAAGTCCTTGAAGACGCCGGCCTGGTGCTGGGTGCCAACGACCGCTCCTCGCAGCCGGTCAACGCCCATGTGGTCAACAACATGGTGATCAAGGTGTCGCGCGTTGACACCGGCCAGACCGCCGTCGCCACCGAGGACGTACCGTTCGAGACCGTCACGAGCGAAAGCGGCGAGTTGCTCAAGGGTGAGAAGGAAGTTACCCAGAAGGGTGCCGCCGGAAAGCTCGAGAAGACCTACAAGCTCGTGCTGGTGGATGGCCGGGAAGCCTCGCGCACCCTGGTGTCGGAAACAGTAGCTGTCCAGCCCGTGCCTGAGAAGGTCACCGTTGGCACCAAACCGAAGCCCGTTGCCCAGGCTGCCCCCGCAGCAAGTGCTCCCGCTGCAGGCGCCAACACCGGTGCCGCTGCTCCGGCCATGATGAATGAAGCCATGTGGGACAAGATCGCCCAGTGCGAGTCCACCGGAAACTGGAGCATCAACTCCGGCAACGGCTATTACGGCGGCCTCCAGTTCGACATCCGGACCTGGATCGGCGCCGGCGGCGGGGCCTACGCTCCCAACGCCAGCCTTGCCACCAAGGCCCAGCAGATCGACATTGCCAACCGCGTGTACGCGCAGCGCGGCCTTCAGCCATGGGGCTGCGGCTGGGCTGCCACCAGCTGACCTCCACGATTGCGTGCCCGTCAGGGCGCTGCGGCCGGGCACGGACCTCCGTGCCCGGCCGCAGCCTTTTAACCGGTCCTTGAGCCCGGCCGTCCGCCGCGGCTGGTTCCCTGGCCCCTGTTCCGCCCGCTTTCTCCACCTCTGCATCGCGGCTTCTTCCTGTTTCTCCCCTGCTCCTTCCGTGCGGGGCGGTGTGCACGGCGCGGGATAGGATACCTAGGTGACTGAACCAATCCCCGCGCCCGCACCGCTCTTTGGTGCATCCGACATACGCCGGCTCGCGGAGGAAATCGGAATCCGCCCCACCAAGACCCTCGGCCAGAACTTTGTGATTGACGGAAACACCATCCGCAGGATCGTGGCCGCCGCGGACATCGGACCGGACGAGACGGTGCTGGAAGTGGGCCCGGGGCTGGGATCCCTGACCTTGGGACTGCTCGATGCCGCCGCATCCGTGGTGGCAGTGGAAATCGACCCCGTGCTGGCCGCCAAGCTCCCGGCAACGGTCGACCAGTGGCGGCCGTCCGCTGCAGCCCGCTTCCACCTGGTGCACGCCGATGCCATGAAAGTCACGGAGCTCCCCGTACAGCCCACCGCGCTGGTGGCCAACCTGCCCTACAACGTCGCGGTCCCGGTGGTGCTCCACCTGCTGCAGCATTTCCCCAGCCTTCAGCACGGGCTGGTGATGGTCCAGGACGAGGTGGCTGACCGGCTCGCCGCAGGCCCCGGATCCAAAACCTACGGGGTGCCGTCCGTCAAAGCCGCCTGGTACAGCCAGATGCGCAAAGCCGGCGTCATTGGAATGAACGTCTTCTGGCCTGCGCCGAAGATCCACTCCGGGCTGGTGGCGTTTACCCGCCGCGAGCCTCCCGCCACCACCGCAACCCGTGAACAGGTCTTCGCCGTGGTGGACGCCGCCTTCGCCCAGCGCCGCAAGACCCTGAGGGCTGCCCTTGCCGGGTGGGCGGGCGGCGCACCGGAAGCGGAGCGCTGCCTGGTTGCTGCCGGCGTCGACCCCACTGCCAGGGGTGAGGTCATAGACATCCACGCCTTCGCCAGAATCGCAGAAGCCAAGCAGGCGTTGGCATGAACGCCCTGCCAGGCCGGTTCGCCGCCAGGACCGTCCGCGTCAAAGCCCCCGGCAAAGTCAACGTTTCCCTCGAGGTAGGACCGCTCCGCCCCGACGGCTACCACTCCGTCGCAAGCGTGTACCTCGCCGTGTCCCTCTACGAGGAAGTCGCGGCCACCAGCACCGAGGCGCCCGGGATCACCGTCAGCCTGAACCGGGCCAGCACCGTTGACCTTGATGCCGCCGACATTCCCCTGGACGGAAACAACCTTGCCTACAAGGCCGCAGCCATCATGGCGGACGTTTCCGAACGCCCTACCGGGGTCCACCTGGAGATCACCAAGCGGGTCCCCGTGGCCGGCGGCATGGGCGGCGGGTCGGCTGATGCTGCGGCAACCCTCCTGGCGTGCGACGCACTGTGGAACAGCGGCCTATCGCGGGAAGAACTCGCGCACCTTGCCGCGGAACTGGGCGCCGATGTCCCGTTTTCCCTCCTGGGCGGGACGGCGGTAGGGCTGGGGGTGGGCGACGAACTCTCACCGGCGTTGGCGAAGGCGCAGACCCACTGGGTCCTCGTCACGGCAGATTACGGACTTCCCACTCCCGAGGTTTACAGGACCCTGGACCGCATAAGGGAAGCCGGCGGCATCCAGGCGGCAGAACCCACCGGGGTTGATCCCAAGATCCTCACAGCCCTTCGCGGCGGAGACGCCGAAGCGCTGGGCCGGGTCCTGGTCAACGACCTCCAGCGGGCATCCATTGAACTGGCGCCCGCCCTGCGCGATACGCTGGGTATCGGGGAATCGCACGGAGCCATCGCGGGGATTGTCTCGGGATCGGGGCCCACCGTGGCCCTCCTGGCCGATGACTCAGTGGCGGCGGAAGGCCTGGCCGCGGACCTGCGGCATTACGGACTGACAGCCCTCGCCGTCCACGGCCCGGTGCCGGGCGCGCGCATCATCTCCGACACCCACCTCTAAGTCTTACAGTCCCTCCCTCAGCAGCAGAAAGCAGTTCCTTGTGGCACACCTTCTTGGCGGCGAGAACCTGACGGTCTCCTACGCAACCCGCACCGTCCTGGACGGCATCACCCTGGGACTCGAGGAGGGTGACAGGATCGGCATGGTGGGCCGCAACGGTGACGGCAAGTCCACCTTGATGCGCCTGCTGGCCCTGCGCGCCACCCCGGATTCCGGCCGCGTCACCAAGCGGGGCGACGTCAACGTGGGTTACCTGGACCAGAGCGACGTGCTCGACGGCGACCTGACGGTGGGTGCCGCGATCGTGGGGGACCAGGCGGACTACGAATGGGCCCGCAATCCCCAGATCCGCGAAGTCATGGGCGGGCTCGTGTCCGACGTCGACTGGCACGCAAACGTCCACGCGCTCTCCGGCGGGCAGAAGCGGCGCGTGGCCCTGGCCAAACTCCTGATCGAGGACCACGACGTCATCATGCTCGATGAGCCCACCAACCACCTCGACGTCGAGGGTGTGGCGTGGCTGTCCCGGCACCTGAAGACCCGGTGGCGCGCCAACCAGGGCGCATTCCTGGTGGTCACCCACGACCGGTGGTTCCTCGATGAAGTCTGTAACAAAACCTGGGAAGTCCACGACGGGATCGTCGACCCCTTCGAAGGCGGCTACGCCGCCTACGTGCTCGCGCGCGCCGAGCGCGACCGTTCCGCATCGGTCATGGAAGGCAAGCGGCAGCAGCTGGTCAAGAAGGAGCTGGCCTGGCTCCGCCGCGGTGCTCCTGCCCGGACGGCAAAGCCGAAGTTCCGCATCGAGGCCGCCAACGCCCTCATCGCCGACGTGCCCGCCCCGCGCGACTCGATGGCCCTCAGCAAGATGGCCACCGCACGCCAGGGCAAGGACGTGCTGGACCTGGAGAACGTCTCCCTTGACTTCCAGGGCGCCGAGGACGGGCGGAAGCTCTTTGACAACATCACCCTCCGGCTGGCTCCAGGTGAACGCCTGGGACTGGTGGGCGTCAACGGCGCCGGCAAAACCACCCTGCTGAAACTCCTCAACGGAGAGATCACCCCCGACGCCGGGAAGGTCAAGCGGGGCAAGACCGTGGTCACCGCAGTCCTCAGCCAGGAGGTCAAGGAGCTCGACGACGTCGCGGACCTGCGCGTCATCGAGGTCATCGAGCGCGAAAAGCGTTCCTTCAATGTTGGCGGCAAGGAGTTCAGCGCCGGCCAGCTGGTGGAACAGCTTGGCTTCACCAATGAGAAGCAGTGGACCCCCGTCAAGGACCTCTCCGGCGGAGAGCGGCGCCGCCTGCAGCTCCTGCGGCTGCTGGTGGGGGAGCCCAACGTCCTGATGCTGGACGAACCCACCAACGACCTGGACACGGACACCCTCGCTGCCGTCGAGGACGTGCTGGACGGCTGGCCGGGAACGCTGGTAGTGGTCAGCCACGACCGCTACCTCCTGGAGCGCGTCACCGACCACCAGATGGCGCTCCTCGGCGACGGAAAGCTCCGCGGACTGCCCGGCGGCGTGGACCAGTACCTCGAGCTGCGTGAGTCCGCCCTGGCAGGGTCCACTGTGACCGGCGGCGGCAACCCCGTCACCAGCGCCGGTTCCGCGCCGGCAGCCGCAGCCCCATCCGGCGCCTCCGAGGCCGAAAAGCGCGACGCCCGCAAAGCGAAGAACCGCATTGAGCGGCAGCTGGGCAAGCTCGAACAGCAGGAAAAGAAAGTCCACGACCAGATGGTCAAGAGCACCGAGCAGTCGGACTTCGACGCCCTGGCCGAACAGAACAAGAAACTCAAGGACCTCGCAGGGGAACGCGAAGCCCTCGAACTCGAATGGCTTGAGGCTTTGGAAGTCCTCGGCGAGTAACCCCGTTCTGGGCGACGGCAAGGTGCCCCGGCTTGGGTGCCGGAGGCGGCCCTTCGACGTCGCTTAGACACGTCGCAAAGGGGCCGCTTGCTCGCTGAGCGAGCTTCCCATCCCGATGCGCCGCGATGCGCTCCTTTCCGAAGGACCGCCTTCGGCAAAGGGACGTCACCTGGCCGCCGGGAACAGTAAGCAACCCGCGCGGAACCTTCGGCAGGTGGATGAGGGGGGTGGGTGCGGGGCGACTCCCGAACGGAACCTTCGGCAGGTGGGGCGGGAGGCAACGCGGATGCAACTCACACCCTCGAATGGGGACCCTTCGCTGGACGAAACGTCCGCACTAGCGGTGTGGGGGGCCTTCGCGTAGGAGCGCATCGCGGGCCATCGGGCCCATGAGGTCGCTCAGCGACCGGTGCATCACCTATGCGTCGTAAGCGTCGTCCCGAGGGCCCCGACGCGAGCTTGCGAGCGTTGGGAAGGGGCCTACGCGCTAAGCGACGGCGAAGGTCTCCTGCGCCGCGAACAAACCACGGGAGCTTGCGAAGGTGACAGGAAACTAACCCTCGGACATGAGTTCCGGGTCCCTTTTGAGGCCGGTCAGGCCGTTCCAGGCGAGGTTGACCAGGTGCGCGGCGACGGTGTGCTTGTCCGGTTGGCGGCTGTCCTGCCACCATTGGCCGGTCATGGCCACCATTCCCACAAGCATTTGGGCGTACATGGCGCCGTCCTCGCCGCTGAGGCCGCGGCGCGAGAATTCGTCGGAGAGGATGTGCTCTACGCGGGCGGTGACGTGGGAGAGCAGCGTGGAGAAGGCCCCCTCAGGCTGCGACGGCGGTGCGTCCCGCATCAGGATCCTGAACCCTTCCGTGCGGTCCTCGATGTAGGTCAGCAGTGTGAGGGCTGCCCGTTCCACCAGGACCCTGGGTTTTGCCTCTTCGGTCAGCGCGGCATTAATGGCGTCGAGGAGGAGCCGGAACTCGTGGTCCACCACCTGGGTGTACAGGCCTTCCTTGGAACCGAAGTGCTCATAGATCACCGGCTTGGACACCCCGGCGCACGCCGCGATTTCCTCGATGGTGGTCCCGTCAAGGCCCCTGGCGGCGAAAAGTCCGCGTCCGACGTCGATCAGCTGGCTCCGCCGCTGCAGGCCGGTCATGCGTGTCCGCGGAGGGTTGTTGCTCACATTTCCATCATGCACCACCTGTCACGGGCAAGCCTGCAGCGCGACGGCGGGCGGACCGCGGGACGCGAAACCGGAGGGCCGGGCCGGCGGGACCGCCCCGTGTCGCGCAGCGCCCCGAACCCGTGGCAAAATAACTACTTGTGCCCGGCCGCGCGCCACGGCACGGTCCGCTCTGGTGTAATGGCAGCACCCCGGCCTTTGGAGCCGTGGAGTATAGGTTCGAATCCTATGGGCGGAACTGCTGCGCGTGGAGCGTTCAGTAGGATGACATTCGGTGCCGCCCGCATTGCGGCCGGACACCGTCAGCGCCAGCGTAACCCAAGCAAGGAGAGCCCGTACGTGATCCCCGAGAACACCGGCCCGGCCGCAGTAATCGTCCTGGCGGCAGGCGCCGGTACCCGGATGAAGTCGCGTACCCCCAAGATCCTGCATGAGATCGGCGGCAGGTCCATGGTGGGCCATGCACTGCTGGCGGCCCGCAGCATCAACCCCCGCCGGCTTGCCATCGTGGTCCGCCATGAACGCGACCTCGTGGCCCGCCACCTCGAGGATGTTGATCCGGCTGCCGTGATCGTGGACCAGGACGACATTCCGGGAACCGGCCGTGCCGTGGAAGTCGCCCTCCAGGCCCTCGACGCTGACCAGCACCTGACGGGCACCGTGGTGGTGACCTACGGCGACGTGCCGCTGCTCTCCGGTGAGCTGCTTGCTGAACTCGTTGCCACCCACGAGCGCGAGGCCAACGCCGTGACCGTGCTGACGGCCGTCCTGGACGACGCCACGGGCTATGGCAGGATCCTCCGCGGGGAGGATGGAACGGTCACCGGCATCCGTGAGCACAAGGACTCCTCAGAGGCGGAGCGGCTCATCCGCGAGGTCAATTCCGGCATTTACGCCTTCGACGCAGCAGTCCTCCGCGACGCCCTGGCCCACGTGACCACGGATAATTCACAGGGCGAGAAGTACCTGACAGACGTCCTGAGCCTGGCCCGCGAGTCGGGCGGCCGGGTGGCCGCCGTCGTCACTGCCGACCGCTGGCAGGTGGAAGGCGCCAACGACCGCGTCCAGCTCTCTGCCCTTGGCGCCGAGCTGAACCGCCGCACCGTCGAGGCCTGGATGCGTGCCGGCGTCACGGTCGTGGATCCCGCCACCACCTGGATCGACTCATCGGTGACGCTGGACGAGGATGTCCGCATCCTCCCCAATACGCAGCTTCACGGTGCCACCACCGTGGCGAGGGACGCCGTCGTCGGACCTGATACCACCCTGACGGACGTCACCATCGGCGAGGGCGCCACGGTGACCCGCACCCATGGCTCCGGGGCCGTCATCGGCGCCCGGGCCGCCGTCGGGCCCTTCACCTACCTTCGCCCCGGAACGGTGCTCGGTGAGACCGGCAAGATCGGCGCCTTCTACGAAACCAAGAACGTGACTATCGGCCGCGGCTCCAAGCTGTCGCACCTCGGATACGCCGGTGACGCCGAAATCGGCGAGGACACCAACATCGGCTGCGGAAACATCACGGCAAATTACGACGGCGAGAAGAAGCACCGCACGATCATCGGCTCGGGCGTCCGCACGGGCTCCAACACAGTCTTTGTTGCCCCGGTCACCGTGGGGGACGGCGCCTACAGCGGCGCCGGCGCGGTGATCCGCAAGGACGTGCCCGCGGGAGCGCTCGTGCTGACCGTCGCAGCGCAGCGCAACACCGAGGGGTGGGTGGCGGCGAACCGCCCCGGAACCCGCTCCGCTGAACTGGCCCAGGCAGCCACCAAAGATTCCTCAAGTACCCCGGCATCTACAGAAGAGGGCAACCAACCATGAGCGAAATTACGGCGCGCGGCGAAAAGAAGCTGGTGCTCGCCACCGGGCGGGCCCACCCCGAGCTGGCCCGGGAAATCGCCAAGGAACTGGGAACCGAGCTGCTGCCGGTGGACGCGTATGACTTCGCCAACGGCGAGATCTACGTCCGGGCCGGCGAGAGCGTCCGCGGCACCGATGCCTTTGTCATCCAGGCCCACCCGGCACCCCTGAACAACTGGCTGATGGAACAGCTGATCATGATCGACTCGCTGAAGCGCGCCTCCGCCAAGCGCATCACGGTGGTCTCGCCGTTCTATCCCTACGCCCGCCAGGACAAGAAGGGACGCGGCCGCGAACCCATTTCGGCCCGGCTGGTTGCGGACCTGTACAAGACTGCGGGCGCGGACCGCATCATGAGCGTGGACCTGCACACCTCGCAGATCCAGGGTTTCTTCGACGGCCCGGTGGACCACCTCATGGCTATCCCGCTCCTCGCCGACTACATCCGCACCCGGGTGGACGCCGAGAACGTCACCGTCGTCTCCCCGGACACCGGACGCGTCCGGGTGGCGGAGCAGTGGGCAGAGCGGCTGGGCGGCGCGCCGCTCGCGTTCGTACACAAGATGCGTGACCTCACCGTGCCCAACCAGGCTGTTTCCAAGACGGTGGTGGGCCAGATCGAGGGCCGTACCTGCGTCCTGATCGACGACATGATCGACACCGGCGGAACCATTTCCGGTGCCGTCCAGGTGCTGAAGAACGCCGGGGCAAAGGACGTCATCATCGCGGCCACCCACGCGGTCTTCTCCGATCCCGCCGCCAAGCGCCTCTCGGAGTCCGGCGCCCGCGAGGTAGTGGTCACCAATACCCTTCCGCTCACCGGATCCCAGCGGTTCCCACAGCTGACGGTGCTCTCCATCGCGCCCTTGATCGCCCGCGCCGTTCGTGAAGTTTTCGACGACGGTTCGGTCACCAGCCTCTTCGACGGCAACGCCTAAGGCACGCCCACCAGCGCCGGTCCCGTTTTCCGTAAACGCGACCGGCGCTGGTAGGCTTGTCAGCGATACCTTGGCGAGGGAGAGCGCCGGTCACCGTTTACGCGGTCACCGGAGTGCAGGTCTCCGTTATCGACTGGGTCTGAATCTCCCTTCAAGATGGGCATGGCTCCGGCCGCCTGGCGTTGAAGGTCGCGACAGACCTCCGCCCTTGCTGAACACCGTTTAGTTTTCAAGGAGATTTCCATGTCTGAGCAGAAGCTCGCAGCAGAAGTACGCACCGAATTCGGCAAGGGCTACGCCCGCCGCGCCCGGATGGCCAACCTGATCCCCGCCGTCATCTACGGCCACGGCGCAGAGCCCATCCACATCACCCTGCCGGCAAAGGTAACCACCCTGGCAGTCCGCACCGCCAACGCCCTGCTGTCCCTGGACATCAACGGTGAAGGCCACCTGGCCCTGGTGAAGGACGTCCAGCGCGATCCCATCAAGCAGATCATCGAGCACATCGACCTCCTGACCGTCCGCCAGGGCGAAAAGGTCACGGTTGACGTTCCCGTCCACGTTTCCGGTGAAACCGCGCCCGGCACCGTGCACAACCTGGAGCTCACCGTCGTGTCCCTCGAAGCTGAGGCCACCCACCTGCCTGAGGCCGTTGAGGTCAGCATCGAAGGCCGCGCAGCCGGCGAGCACATCCACGCTTCCGACCTGGTGCTGCCGAAGGGCTCCGTTCTGCTCACCGACGCCGAGGCACTCGTGGTGAACATCTCGGAAGCTGTCGAGATCGCCGAGGAAGAAGCCGGCGAGGGCACCGAAGCCGCCTCCGAAGAGGCTCCTGCAGCCTCCGAGGAAGCAGCAGCCGAGTAATCAGCAGCATTCCCCGCCAGTGGCCGGACTCCTGTGGGGGTCCGGCCACTCGCATGTCCGCTGCCCTTCACCGGCACCGGACGCGGCAAACCCCCACCCTAGGATTGATTCATGACTGATACCTGGCTCATCATTGGCCTCGGAAACCCGGGAGCGCAGTACCAAGGCAACAGGCACAATGTCGGCCAGATGGTGCTCGACGAACTCGCGGCCCGGATGGGTGCCGGTTTCAATAGCCACAAGTCACGAGCCCAGGTGCTCGAAGGACGCCTGGGTATTGGCGGACCCCGCGTAGTGCTGGCAAAACCGATGACCTACATGAATGTTTCCGGCGGCCCCGCCGCCGCGCTGGCGAACTTCTACGGCATCGCCCCTGACCATGTGGTGGCAGTCCATGACGAAATCGACATCCCGTTCAATACGGTAAAGCTCAAGATCGGCGGGGGAGAGGGCGGCCACAACGGATTGCGGGACATCTCCAAGGCCCTGGCCACCAAGGACTACCTCCGCGTCCGGGTAGGCGTGGGACGGCCGCCCGGGCGCATGGAAACGGCCGACTATGTCCTGCGCGACTTCGGCACTGCCGAGCTCAAGGAACTCCCCTTCCTGCTGGACGAAGCAGCGGACGCAGTGGAGATCCTCGTGCGCGATGGCCTGACCGCGGCGCAGCAGAAGTTCCACCCCGCAAAGTCCGAACGCTAGCAACATGAAAACTTAAAGGCCCTTTGCCCTGTCTCGTTGTCTGTGCCCCGGGGTAGTCTTCTTCCTATGCGGGGGAGCAATGGGGCTACATCCCGCTATCGCGGGGATGTAGGGGAAAAGTTCATGTCAATCGAGCCACTCAGCTGGGGACGTGGGTCAACACCTCACGACGTTGGGCTGACCAGGGATGCCTCCGGCAAGCGGGAGGGCCAGCTGTGGTCTGCCCCTGCCCGCGGCGCAAACCTCGAAGCTGTCCGCACCGCCCTCACCAGCGCCGATTCCCTCGGCGTGGTCATCACCGGTGGCCGCGGCGTGGGGAAGTCCTCGCTTGCGCGGGCGGCGGTCATGGACCTGGGCCCGGACGTGTGGTCACTGCAGCTCCGCAGCGGTCCGGCCGGTTCCACCACGCCTTACGGCTGCCTTTCCTTCCTCCTGGCCCGGCTGCCGCAGGCCTACATGGGCTCTCCCACGGCAATACTCCGCGGCATCACCTCCCTGATCCGCAGCGATGCGGCCGGCCGGCCCTGCGTGATCACCCTGGACACTTCCGGAAGCATTGACGAGATGAGCGCGGGGGTACTGCTGAACGTACTCCTGACCGGCACGGCGAAGATCATTGCCGTGGCGCCCAAGATCAGCGACCTGCCGGCGGATTTCCACTGGCTGTTGACGGACCGGCGCCTCGCCGAAGTCCGGCTCAGCAACCTCAACGAGCTGCAGACCCGCCAGGTCCTGTTGTCCCTCCTGGGCCACCGGGTCTCGGCTTCCCTGGTCAGCACCTACCACCACATGGTGGGCGGCAACCCGCTGCTGCTGAAGGCGCTCGTCACCGAACAGCAACTGTCCGGGAACCTCGTCCTGTCCGACTCCGTCTGGACGCTGCGGGACAAAGTGGTGCTCGATGGCGCGGCCAGCCTCGACGACATCGTCCGGTCCCGCTGGTCCAGGGAGACGCCCGAAACGCGGGAAGTCATCGAGATGCTGTCCTGCGCGCGCCGGGTTGAACTCTCAAGGCTTACCGCCATCTACAGGGCCGACGTGGTGGCGGACATGGAAGACGGCGGATTGCTGGAGATTGACGCCTCGGACCACCGCTGGGTGTCGCTGCGCGAAAAGTACATTGGGGATGTGGTTCGCACCTGGTTGAGCATTGCCCGGCGCAGGGAGCTGCGGAGCGTGCTCCTGGGCGGCACGGAACCCGATCCTGCCGGGATGACGGTTGAGGAACTGATGGCTTTCGCCGCCTGGACCCACGAGTGCGAGGCGGACCTGAGTCCCGCCCTGGCACTCGCGGCTGCCGACGCCGCGGTCCAGCTGTTTGATCCACGGTTCGCCCTGACCTACGCGGAGATGCTTCGCCGGACCGATGGGGAATGGGTGGCCGGCCAGCGCCAGAAAGCCGCCGCCTACCTCCAGCTGGACATGCCCGTCCAGGCCATGGCCGCACTTGAAGACATCTCGCAGCCGGAGCTGGACGGGCTCGATGTCGAGGAGTACGCCCACGTCATAGCGGCCAAGTCACACGTGATGATGTGGCTTCCGGACGCAGCTGCCAGGGTGCCGGACCTGCTGGCGGAAGCCCGGCAGCGGCTCGAGCAGGCACCGAACCGCACGGGGTGGCCCGGGCCTGCTGCTGCGGCGGCGAACCGGGTGGAGCTGACCGAGTTCGAGTACGGTGCCTTCGTGGGCGACTACGCCGCCATCATCCCCGCCCTTGAAAAAGCTTCCGATCCGGCGCTGAACCCGGATACCGGGCACCGCATGAATGCTGCCATCCTGCTGATGACCGCGCTGGCCATGACGGGGCGGGAAATGGATGCGCTCAGCGTCATGCGGCAGCTGGGGGGCCAGATCAGTGATGCCTCTCATATCGTTGGCCTGCGCGAGCGGTACACCAAGGAGGCCTACCTGGTGCTGCTGATCGCGGGGCAGTGGCGTCGGTGCATCGACCTCCTGGGTCCACAGGCCACGGACGAGCCGCACAGCCTTCCCTTCCGGAGCGCCGCAACGGAGCTGGCGGCCGGCATCGCCTATGTCTACTCGGGCCGTGGCGCCGCTGCCCTGGACCCCCTGATCTCCGCGGCAGCACAGTTGGAGCTCCAACCCGTCCAGGCGGCCCTGCGCTGCGCGTACGCAGCCATTGCGCTGGCCCATGCCCAGACCGGCAACGCTGCGCAGGCACGCAAATACCTGGGCAAGCTGCAGAGGACGTCCGGAAAGTCCAGCTTCATTGCCGAGAGCATGGCGGAATTCTGCGCCCTCGTGGCCGGCCGCTGGCTCGGCGATCCCGACGCCGTTGCCGGGCTCAAGCAGTCTGCCCGCAGGGACATGGACGCAGGGCGCTTCACGCTGGCGGGGATCAACCTTCTCGCGGCCACCGTGAACGGCAGTGACGCGGACTTCCGCCTGTTGGAGGAGATTGCGGGCCACCGCCAGGGGCCGCTGGCAGAAATCTCACGGCTGATCGCCGTCGGGACCAGGACCAAGGACGCCAAGACCCTCCTCGCGGGCGGCGAGCTTGCCGCCACCCTGGAGCTGGATGCCGTGGAAGCACGCTGCATGGCCCTTGCGGTGGATTTCGCACGCCAGGACGGCGATTCGCTCACGGCACGGACAGCCCAGGCCCGGCTCGATATCCTGGCCGCCACCGTGGCCAACCTTCCCATCGTGCCCAGCAGCGGAAGCCCGCTGCTGACCAGCAGGGAACGCCAGATCGCCCGGCTGGCAGGGCGCGGCGCCTCCAACCGTGACATCGCCCTGGAGATGGGCGTCTCAGTCCGTACCGTGGAAGGCCACCTCTACCAGGTCTTCACCAAACTCGGCGTAACTTCCAGGGGTGATCTGACTGGACTCGTCTAACGGGCACAAGCCCAACACCGCGCAGCGTTTCCTCACAGGGCGGAAAGAGCCGCTGGACCGGATCTGCAACATTGTCCGGAACCGCACCAGCCAGGCGGTTTTTATCATGGCGGGCCCCGGCATTGGAAAGTCGTCCCTCACCGAGGCCATTTCCGAGCGCCTTACGGGGGAAATGAACGTGCTGCAGATGCATGGCAGTTCCGCCCTCGCCGCGGTCCCGTTCGGTGTCCTGACCCCCTATACCGGTGACCTGTCTGCCGAGGATTCGGTCTCTCCTGTCGCCGTCCTGCGGTCCATGTGGAGCTATTTCGAGGAAGTGAAGGCCGGCAACGGGGCGCCCGTCCTGCTCATCGTTGATGATGCGCATTACCTGGACGAGGATTCCGCCGGGGTGGTGGCGGAGCTGATTTCAGCCGGCTGGGCAACGGTGGTGGCGGCGGCAAGGCCGCGGCCAGGCCTGCCGCAGCCACTGGACCAGCTCTGGTATGACGGCCTGGCCGAACGCGTGGACCTGCGGCCACTGAACCGGGAGCAGATCGAGGATGTCCTTGCCCACGTCCTGGACGGCACCGTCCCTGACGCCACCGTGGACGCCGTCTGGAGCGCCTCGGGAGGGAACCCGCGCGTCCTGGATGCCCTGCTTCATGATGCCGCGGAGTCCGGGATACTGGCCAAACGGAACGGAATCTGGGTCCTGCTGGGCTCCTTGCCAACGGACGGGGCCCGCCTCACGGCCGTGGTCACCAAGGATCACCTCCGGCGGCGGGCGGAGGAACAGGAAGCCCTGAAATTCATCGCGCTCGCCGGACCTGTGGGCCGGAAAGTGATCGAGGACATTTGCGGGGCGGTAGTTGTCCGCTCCCTGCTGGACCAGCAGATGGTTGTGGAAAACTCCGGTGTCCCCTCTGAACTCACCATCTGGAACGGGCTGTTTGCAAAGGCCATCAGGAACACCATCTCCGTGTCCCGGAGCCTGCAGCTGCTGGAGAAAATCCGGGAGCAGCAGGACCCCGCCAGCCTCCGCGGGGAAGGCCGGCTGCGGTTTGTGGAATGGTCCCTTGAATGCGGCCTGCGGGTATCCGACGCCGACATGCTGGATGCCGCGCGTGAGGCATTGGCCCGCTTCCGGAATCACAGCGCCCGCTCCATCGCTGCCAAGGTGCAGGATCCTGGCCTGGTCCACCTTGCGCACGCCGTTCAGGCGCGCGCCCTGTACAACGAGGGCGCCTACGCAGAAGCTGCAGCGCTGCTTGACGACAGCTGGCTGCAGCTGGCCGGGGACCCCCACGGCACGTCGGTCCTGCTGCTGTGGACGTCCGCCCACCAGGCAACGGGCCGCCCCCTGGCTGACCTGGCAGAGGACGTGCGGGAGCGCCACCAGGAATTGCCGGAGGCAACACGGGCGGGGCAGGAGGAGCTGTTGCAGCTTTTGCAGTCCGGCGCGGACGTCAATGTGCAGGCGCTGTGCAGCCGTGTTGTGGACATCCGGAACCGCAGCTCGCCGGGAAACGCCGGCGAGCCTTTGACGGCCATCGGCGAGGCGCTGCTGGCGCATGCCCTTGCCGCGGCGGGTCGGGCCTCGGAAGGTCTCGACTCCGCGCTCCTTGCCGCGTCCGAGCTGCCAACGCTGGAAGGCGACCTGTTCTTCTATTCCGAGTTCGTCCTGGGGCGGCTGGTCATCGACTACCTTGCCATGGGCGAGTGGGAATCCGCGGAGCGTGAACTCGAGAGCTACGCTTCAGGACATGCTGCCGGGACCGGGACGTTCAACGGCAGCCTGCAGGTGCTGCGCGGCTATTCCATGCTGCGGCAAGGCCGGATGGAACGGGCCTACCAGCTGCTGCTGCCCGCGGTTGAAGCGCTCAGGCTGAGCGATCCACTCCAGCTGTTCCGATTCGGTTCGGCCCTCGGTTTCTACGTCGCCGCACGGCTGGGTGACACCGCCCAGGCAAAGCGGCTGGAACAGGACTGCAAGGATGCGGTGGCAGGAGGTCCCGCCCATGAGTTCCTGGCAGACGCCTACGGTGCCGCCGCGTCAGAGTACCTGGCCCGCGACGGCAAGGGCCTCGCCGCGCTGCACACCCTGGTGACCACCACGGAGGCCTCGTCAAGGGCCGGCACTTTGCTGGAGCTCCTGTCGCTGTGCTGGGACCTGGGAGACGCCTCGGTGATCCCCATGGTGCAAAACGCGGCCCGCGCCGTGGAGGGCCGCTGGGCTGCGGCACTGCTGAAGCTGGCCACTGACTGGGAAGCCGCTGACGGGGATGCCCTGATGGAAACGGCCGCCACGCTGGAGGAATCCGGCTTCGTCAACCTTGCCCGTGAGGCCTATGCCCGTTCCAGCACGGTGCTGGAGCAGGCTGGGGAGCGGCGGCGGTCCAGGCAGGCAGTGGCCCAGCGTGAAAAGTGTGACCACGAACTGGGCGAGCGGTTCCGGGAGGGCCGGTTCATTGCGGCGGCCCCCGCTGTCCATCTCACCCGGCGTGAACAGGACATCGTTGAGCTCGCCGTGCAGGGCCTCACGGACCGCGAGATCGCCCAGCGCCTGATGGTTTCCGTCAGGACTGTGGAGGGCCACCTGTACCGCACCTACGTGAAACTCGGCGTGCGCAGCCGGGACGAGCTGGACTCGGCGCTTCCCAAGTAGCCGGCACAGAGAATACCCCCTCCAGGCTGCTCTAGTGGGCGCGGCCGTGGGTCCCTGTGCCCTTTGGGGGTTGCTCATGGCGCCCTGTCGCGGTTCGACGCATGCCCTGCCGGGTATCCACCCCCGGGTCCCGGTAGTACCCGGTCCCGGAATTCGAGTACTGCCTACTCGTGTACGTCCGGTCCCCGCAGGCTTTACTTAAAGAGGTGAAGGAAGCGGCCGGTACGCAGGCCGCAAAACCCCGCCTGAGAAGTTCAAGGTCTCGCAAGCTTCCGGTCACGGTGACCGGGCCAGACGGGGCCGGCGACGTCAGAGTCTTCTGAGACCGAGACTCTCCCCCCAGCCGTCGCCGGCCCTCCAATCCGCGGGGCTGAAGCCCGGAGCGGACGTGGCGGCTGCCCCTTCCGGGCGGCCGCCACAGCCGTGCTGTGGGACAATTGAGTGTCATTGGTTGGCATCTCAAGGAGTACGTCTTGGCCGTAGTATCAACGCCGCCCACGCTGGAGCGCGCCCTGCCGGTCATGGATGACGCCGAGGTACTCCGCATCCGCAACGACTTCCCGGTCCTGAACCAGCTGGTCAATGGCCAGCCCCTGGTCTATCTCGATTCCGGGGCCACCTCCCAGAACCCCCTAAGCGTCATTGAAGCTGAGCAGGAATTCTACGAGCAGCGCAATGCCGCGGTACACCGTGGCGCGCACCATCTCGCCGTGGAGGCCACCGAGGTGTTCGAGGATGCCCGGCAGACGATTGCCGACTTCATCGGCGCTGACTACGCGGAGACCATCTGGACATCGAACGCCACCGAGGGCCTGAACCTGATCAGCTATGCATTGTCCAATGCAGGACTGTGGGCTGCCCAGGGCCGCGGTGACGCGGGCCTTAAACAGCTTGCCCTGAACCCGGGCGATGAAATTGTGGTGACGGAAATGGAGCACCACGCCAACCTGATCCCCTGGCAGGAGCTGGCGTTCCGCACCGGGGCCACCCTTCGCTACATCCCCATCGACGACGCCGGATCCCTCCGCATGGACCTGGCCGGGGACATCATCGGCAACCGGACCCGGGTGCTGGCGTTCACCCACGCCTCGAACGTCCTGGGGACCATCAACCCCGTTGCAGAGCTTGTGGGACTGGCCCGGAAAGCCGGCGCGCTGGTGGTGCTGGACGCCTGCCAGTCAGCCCCGCACCTGCCCCTGGACGTCAAGGGACTCGACGTCGACTTTGCCGTCTTTTCCGGCCATAAGATGCTTGCCCCCACGGGAATCGGGGTGCTGTACGGGAAACAGGAGCTGCTGGACATCCTGCCGCCTTTCCTCACCGGCGGCTCCATGATCACCACCGTCACCATGGAACGCGCTGAATACCTTCCTGCACCGCAGCGTTTCGAGGCCGGTACCCAGAGGATTTCCCAGGCCGTGGCGCTCGCGGCAGCGGCGAACTACCTGACCGAAACGGGCCTGGACCGGATCCACCAGTGGGAAACCGGGCTCGGCCAGCGCATGGTTTCCGGGCTGGAGTCCATCCCGGGAATCCGCGTCCTGGGTCCGTCCGCCGGCAAGGAACGGATCGGGCTTGCCGCGTTCGATGTCGAGGGTGTCCATGCCCATGACGTGGGGCAGTTCCTGGACTCGAGGGGAATCGCCGTGCGCGTGGGCCACCACTGCGCCCAGCCGCTGCACCGCAGGCTGGGGCTGACCGCCACCACCAGGGCAAGCGCCTACCTGTACAACACAACGCACGACGTCGACCAGTTCCTGGATGCCGTCGCCGGCGTGCGGGCCTATTTCCGCGCCTAGCAGGGAAGACCGAAGGTAACACCATGAGCCTTGACCAGCTGTACCAGCAGATCATCCTGGACCATTCCAAGGCCCGGCACGGCAGCGGCCTTGCGGGGACAGCGGCGCCCGAGGGCGCGCACACCGGCCAGTCGCACCAGCTCAACCCCGTGTGCGGGGATGAAGTTACCCTGCGGGTCGCCGTCGAGGACGGAAAAGTGGCCCAGGTTTCGTGGGACGGGGCGGGATGCTCCATCTCCATGGCGTCCGCGTCCGTGCTCAGTGAACTGGCCGAGGGCATGACAGTGGCCGAGCTGCACAACGCGATCGACAGCTTCCGGGAAGTCCTGCGCTCACGCGGGAAGGTCTCCGCGGATCCTGACCTGCTGGGGGATGCGGCGGCGTTTGAAGGCGTGGCCCGCTATGCGGCACGGGTCAAGTGCGCCATGATTTCCTGGGTTGCGGCGGAGGACGCGCTCAACCAGGCCGCCTGACCCGGCGCGCTCCTCCGGGTTCCCTGGAACAACAGAAGGCCCTCCTCCCGACGGGAAGAGGGCCTTCATCAGTACACTGCTGTTCCTGGGGCAGGCCCGTCAGCCGGCCATCGCCATGATGCCGATGGCGGCAGTGGCGGCGCCCAACACCATGGAGATGCTGACAAGCACCACATGGACGGTAAGGAACCTGGTGGCTTTCCCGGCGGAGTCACGGGCCCGCGGATCCTTCATGACCCGGCGCAGGAACTGCGGCCAGACCACCAGGGACCAGACTCCCGCAACGACCAGCACCAGCGAGGCGAAAACGGGCAGTTCCACGGCTTAGTGGCTTTCCAGCCAGGCCTGCGCCTGCTTGGCCTGGAGGTTCAGGGCCTTGGCCACCATCGGCTCCGCGGCATCGGCGATCTTCCCGCCAAGGAACGGCACCGAGGACTTTACTGCCCCTTCAAGCTCAACGCGGGTGCCGCCGTCGGCAGCCACCAGCCGCTGCACGGCGGTGACGTCAACGGGTGCGCCGGCAATCTTCAGCGAGATGTTGCTCTGGCGGGAGCCGTCCGCAGCCGGGGCGTCCCAGTTCTCCACCTGGGTGACCTTGAGGTGCTCACCCACGAACTTCCGGGCAATCTCGGGCAGGCGTGTGGTGGGCAGGGTCCGCACGGAGGTGGCGCTGAAGGCTCCGGCAACGTCCCCGTCCACGTTGAACGACTCCAGCGAGCCGCCCACGAGCTGGCTGACGTGGCGCTGGAAATCCTCGTTCACCAGGACAGCTGCCACGTTGTCGACGGAGTGCGGAAGGGTGGTGGTTGCGCTCAGGGCCATGTGTCCTCCTGGGACGTGCGGAACGGTTTTAACTCCACACATCCTACGGGGTTTGCTCTGCGTGCTCCGCATCCGCGATCTTTTGGGCGGCGGTGGTGATGTTCCGCGCCATGGCCGGAAAGATCAGGCTGTGGAAGGGCAGCACGGCCAGCCAGTACAGCCTCCCGCTAAGCCCCTTGGGGAAGAAGATGGCCCGCTGGCGGTAGCGGCTTCCGGTCCCGTCGGGCTCCACGGAGAGCTCCAGCCAGGCACGTCCCGGCGCCCGCATCTCCGCCCGCAGCCGCAGCAGCTTTCCTCGGTCGATGCGTTCCACACGCCACCAGTCAACAACCTCTCCGGTGGCCAGGGTATGGGGATGGCGGCGTCCGCGAAGCAGCCCGGCGCCGCCGGTCAGCTTGTCCAGCCAGCCGCGGACCTGCCACGCCAGGGGGAGGGAGTACCAGCCGTTCCGCCCGCCGATACCCTCGATCACTGTCCACACGTGCGCGGGGTCCACGTCGCCGTGGAAGGTCCGCTCGTCGATGTAGACCTTGTGTCCGGCCCAGTCGGGGTCGCTGGGCAGGGGATCGGCCGCCGCCCCCGCATTGGCCCACGTTGTTTGGACCTGGCCGTCGCGTTCCTTGCCAAGGGCCAGCGCGACGGCGGTGCGGTAGTTGGTCAGCCCGCCCTCGGGCTGCGGGATGAACTCGTCGATGTCGTGCTCGTCGGACACGGCATCATGCTGGAGGGACTGGACCAGGGGAACAGCCATGGATAACGGGATGGGGGTGGTCAGGGCAACCCACATGCCGGCGAGCTTGGGCGCCGGGACGGGCAGTGCCAGCACCACCCGGTAGGGGAGTCCGGCTTCGGCCGCGTATTCCTTCATCATTCCGGCGTAGGTGAGGACCTGCCGGCAGCCGATGTCGAACGTGCGGTTGATCGGCCCCTCGAGCGATGCCGCCGAGACAAGGTAGTACAGGACATCCCGCACCGCGATGGCTTCGATCCGGTTGCGGACCCAGCTGGGGGCCGGCATCAGCGGCAGCGTCTCGGAAAGGTGGCGGATCATTTCGAAGGACGCCGAGCCTGACCCGATCACCACGCCGGCCTGGAACACGATGGCGTCCACCGGACTGTCCAGGAAGACTTTCCCCACCGCTTCCCGGGAACGCATGTGGGTGGACAGTTCGACCCCCGTGGGGTGCAGCCCGCCGAGGTAGACAATCCTGCCAACGCCCGCGGCCGCAGCGGCTTCCGCTGCCGTCCGGGCCATGGCCTGCTCCTTGGCCTCAAACCCTGACCCGGCCGCCATGGAATGCACCAGGTAGTAAAAGACGTCGACGCCGTCCAGCGCCTTCCGCAGCGCTCCGCCGTCGTCAAGGCTGCTTTCCACCACCTCCACCTGGTCCCGCCACGGCACTCCGGCAATCTTGTCCGGCGAGCGCACCAGGACCTTGACCGTGTGGCCGGCCTCAAGGAGCTTGGGCACAAGCCGGCCCCCGATGTAGCCGGTGGCTCCGGTGACCAGGACAGTCCTGGAAGAACGCGGGGTGCTGCTGGTTTCAGTCATGGTGGCTCCTTATCGTCCACAGGCCATTCGGAGCGGCCCGCGGTCTGGACGGCTGCTTTCGTAGACTGCCGCCGGCATCAGCTGCCGGACTCGTCCGTCCCTGCCCAGCCTAGCCCCGCGCCAGCGCGCTGGTCCTGTGCCAGCGCGCATTGTCGGAGCTGCGCGGTAGGCTGGGTTTACCCGGGATTCGCAGCGAATTTCGGGTTTTCGCGCTGCCTGCTTTCCCGCAACACCACAGGAGCTTCTGCCATGAGCCTTCCCGGCCCGTCCACTCACGGTCCGTCCCTGGACGGACTCCGCCGCGCACTCGCCGCGGACCAGACCTTCGCGCGCGTCCGTGCCGAGGCTGCCCGCGGGTTCGCGGTCCGTGGCCAGGACTACCAGATCAGTGCACCCGCCGGGCTGCGGGCGGTGCTGCTGGCCGAAATGGCGGACGGCATAGCCGCCGCAGGGAACGACGACGGCGGGTCCGGCGTCGTGCTGGCCGTCACCGCGACGGGCCGGGAGGCCGAGGACCTGACGGCGGCGCTGCGGGCCTACCTTCCGGCGGACTGCGTGGCCGAGTTTCCCAGCTGGGAGACCCTGCCCCACGAGCGGCTCTCGCCCCGTTCGGACACCGTCGGCCGGCGGCTCTCCGTGCTGCGCCGCCTGGCACACCCGGAAACGTCGACGGCGGGCCCGCTCCGGATTGTGGTGGCTCCCGTCCGCGCCGTGGTCCAGCCGGTGGTTGCGGGCCTTGGCGAGCTCGTCCCGGTCACCTTGAAGGTAGGCCAGGAACGGCCCTTCACCGAGGTGGTGCGGAGCCTCTCCGACGCCGCCTACGCCCGGGTGGACATGGTGACGCACCGCGGTGAGTTTGCTGTCCGCGGTGGGATCATCGACGTCTTTCCGCCCACTGAGGACCACCCCATCCGTGTGGAGTTCTTTGGCGACGAAGTGGACCAGATGCGCTGGTTCGCCGTGGCAGACCAGCGCTCGCTGTCCTCGCCCGGGCTGCACCACCCCACCGAGCTGCACGCCCCGCCCTGCCGCGAAATCCTCATCACCCCGTCCGTGATGTCCCGGGCAGCCACCCTCAAGGCGCAGCTCCCGGCAGCGGCAGACATGCTTGAGAAGATCGCCGGCGGAATCGCCGTGGAGGGCATGGAATCCCTGGCTCCCGTGCTGGTGGACGCCATGGTCCCGTTCGTGGAACAGCTGCCCGCAGGCTCGATCTCGGTGGTCATCGAACCCGAGAAAGTCCGCACCCGTGCCCACGACCTCGCCGCCACCAATGAGGAGTTCCTCGAGGCCGCCTGGTCCACGGCTTCGGACGGCGGGACGGCGCCGCTGGACCTCAGCTCGCAGGCAAGCGCCGCGCTCCATTCCGCCAGCTTCCGCTCCCTCACGGAAACGCGCAGCTCCTCCCTGGACCACGGGGTCTCCTGGTGGTCCATCACGTCGCTGGCGCAGGACGAGGAACTGCTCCCGGATATCGACGTCCTGAACCTGCATGCCCGGGAACCGCGGGGCTACCAGGGCGATGTGGCCGAGATGATGGAGTTCATCGGTTCCCACGTCCGGGACCAGTGGCGGATCGTCGTCGCCACTGAAGGCCCCGGACCTGCCCAGCGCCTGGCCGAGCTGTTCCACGAGAACGACATCCCCTGCGCCAGGGTGGACAGCCTGGACCACGAGCCCCAGGCGGGCATCATCGAGGTGACCACTGCCGCCGTCGGACGCGGTTTTGTCCTGGACGGGCTCAAACTGGGCCTGCTCACCGAAGCCGACCTGCTGGGCCGTACCTCCGCCGGGTCAACCAAGGACATGCGCCGCATGCCCTCCAAACGCCGCAACGCCGTGGACCCGCTGCAGCTCGTGGCGGGCGATCACGTGGTCCACGAACAGCACGGCATCGGCAAGTTCGTGGAACTGATCCAGCGCAAGATCACCGTCGGCGGCTCGAAAGATACAGCCGGGGTGCGGGAGTACCTGGTGCTGGAGTATGCCCCGTCCAAGCGCGGCGCGCCGGGGGACAGGCTGTTCGTTCCCACGGACCAGCTGGACCAGGTGACCCGCTACGTGGGCGGCGATACCCCTGTCCTGAGCAAGATGGGCGGCGCGGACTGGGCCAGCACCAAGTCCAAGGCGCGCAAGGCCGTCAAGGAGATCGCCGGGGAGCTCATCCGGCTGTACTCTGCCCGGATGGCGTCCCGCGGGCACGCGTTCGGCCCGGACACCCCCTGGCAGCGGGAACTGGAGGAAGCCTTCCCCTACGTGGAGACGCCGGACCAGCTGACCACCATCAACGAGGTCAAGGCGGACATGGAGCGCGAGATCCCCATGGACCGGCTGGTCTCCGGTGACGTGGGCTACGGCAAGACGGAGATCGCCGTGCGGGCCGCGTTCAAGGCGGTCCAGGACGGCAAGCAGGTGGCCGTGCTGGTGCCCACCACGCTGCTGGCCCAGCAGCACTACGAAACGTTTACCGAACGGTTCTCCGGCTTCCCCCTGCGCGTGAAGCCGCTGTCCCGTTTCCAGGCGTCCAAGGAGGCCAAGGAGACGGCGGAGGGCGTCAAGAACGGCACCGTGGACGTGGTGATCGGCACCCACCGGCTCCTGTCCAAGGACTTCGAGTTCAAGGACCTTGGCCTGGTGATCGTGGACGAGGAACAGCGCTTCGGGGTGGAGCACAAGGAAGCGCTCAAGAAGATGCGCACCAACGTGGACGTGCTCGCCATGAGCGCGACCCCCATCCCGCGCACGCTGGAGATGTCCCTCACCGGCATCCGCGAAACCTCCACCCTGGCCACTCCGCCGGAGGAACGGCACCCGGTCCTGACGTACGTGGGCCCGTACACGGACAAGCAGACCTCCGCCGCCATCCGCCGCGAGCTGATGCGCGAAGGCCAGGTGTTCTTCGTCCACAACCGGGTGTCCACCATCGAACGGACGGCCGCAAAGATCCGTGAGCTGGTGCCCGAGGCCCGGGTCGAGGTGGCGCACGGCAAGATGTCCGAAAGCCGCCTGGAACAGATCATCGTGGACTTCTGGGAGAAGCGCTTTGATGTCCTGGTGTGCACCACCATCATCGAGACCGGGCTGGACATCTCCAACGCCAACACCCTGATCGTGGACGGCGCGGACAAATACGGCCTGTCCCAGCTGCACCAGCTGCGCGGACGCGTGGGCCGCGGCCGGGAACGCGCCTACGCCTACTTCCTCTACCCGTCGGAGAAGCCGCTGGGCGAGGTGGCCCTGGAGCGGCTCAAGGCCGTGGCCACGCACAACGAGCTCGGCGCGGGCATGCAGCTGGCCATGAAGGACCTGGAGATCCGTGGTGCCGGCAACCTGCTCGGTGGTGAACAGTCCGGCCACATCCAGGGCGTCGGATTCGATCTGTACATCCGCCTGGTGGGCGAGGCCGTGGCGGACTTCCGCGGCGAGGCCGAGGAAAAGGCAGCAGAGATGAAGATCGAACTGCCGGTGAACGCCCACCTTCCGCACGACTACGTGCCGGGGGAGCGGCTGCGCCTGGAGGCGTACCGCAAGCTCGCGGCTGCCCTCACCAACGAGGCCATCGACGAGGTCCTGGCAGAACTGGTGGACCGGTACGGAGAGCCGCCGCTGCCGGCCCAGAACCTTGTGTCCGTGGCCCGCTTCCGCGTGGGCGCCCGTGAAGCCGGCCTCTCCGATGTTGCCCTGCAGGGCAACTTCATCAAATTCTCGCCGGCCACCCTTCCGGAATCCAAGGTCATGCGGCTGAACCGGATGTATCCGGGGTCCCAGTCCAAGCCTGCTCTTGATGCCGTGCTGGTCCCCAAGCCGAAGACGGCAAGGATCGGCGGACGTGACCTGCAGGATGCGGAGATCCTGGACTGGGCCAACGGAGTCATCCGCAACATCTTCTCCGACGCGCCGCTCACCGCTCCGGCAGTCAGCGGATAGCCGCATGATGGGAGGACACCACGCCGCGTCGGGAGCCGCGGCGTGGGTGGCTATTGCCTCGACGGGCCCGTACACGCTGGGCTGGTATCCGCTGGACGCCACCGGGATCCTGATCGGTGGAATGGCGACGGCGGGAACAGCCCTGGTGTGCGACTGGGATCACCGGCACAGCACAGTTGCGAATTCCCTGCCGCCGCTGTCCAACGTGATTGCCGTCGGGATTGAAAATGCCAGCGGCGGGCACCGCCAGGGAACGCACTCCGTCCTGGGTGCGGCTTTCTTTGTCCTGCTGGCCACGCTGGCGGGGCAGGTCCAGCTGCAGACGGACTGGGGCCTGCTTTCCGTGGGCGCAGGGCTGCTGTGCATGTTCATGATCAACATTGCGGCCAAGGCCTTGAAGCTGTTCCCGAAGGCGGGGTTCATCAGCAACTGGATCTTCGCGCTGACCATGGCGGGGCTGGTCACCTGGTTCGCGCCGGACCAGTGGACCTGGCTTCCGGTCTCCATGCTGACCGGCGTTGTGGTCCATATCGTGGGGGACCTGGTGACCACCGGCGGTGTTCCTTTGCTGTGGCCGCTCGTGGTCAGGCCGCCCAAACCCCTGCGCCGGGTGCCGCTGCTGCGCCAGGTGTGGCGGCCCAACGGGGCGCTGTCCCTCCCGCTGCTGGGACGGGCCGGGTCAAAACGCGAGTGGCTTGTCCTGATTCCTGTGAGCGCCTACGCCATGGTGGGCCTGTCCGTGGCCGCTTGGTCCCTGGCCCACGCCCACTGGGGCCGCGCGGCCGACGCCGCGGTGGCGTGGGCGCGCATCTGGTTCTGAACCTTAAGCAACAAAGAACCCTTGGACCGTCCGGTCCAAGGGTTCTTTGTGGTTTCGTGTGCCTAGTGTTCGCCGGCGGAGTCTGAGCGTCCCAGGATGCTCTGCGGAATCCAGAAGGCCAGGGCAAACAGCGCAAGGCAGACTGCCATGGGCCAGGGGTTATCCAGCGTGAGGAAGGAGAGGGAGTACACGGCTCCCAGGAACAGCGCGATCATGGCGACAAAGAGGAGGATGCTCGTGCCGAGCTTGTTCTCGTTCTGCGGGGTCTGGATGGTCCCTTCGTGGGACGATGAGCCCTGGCTGGACGCCGTGATCTTGCTGGACATAATTCCTCCTCGGCCCCGCGGGGCTCAATCTGTGGCGGCTTCCGGTGCCTTCAGTACGACGACGAACCCTGTTCACCGTTCACAATGGCAATCCCGGAGCTGGCACCAATACGTGTTGCACCAGCTGCAATCATAGCCTGCGCATCCGCAAGGGAGCGTACCCCGCCGGAGGCCTTGACGCCCAGGCCGGGTCCCACCGTTGCGCGCATCAGGACGATGTCCTCCGCTGTTGCACCGCCCCCGTTGAAGCCGGTGGAGGTCTTCACGAAGTCCGCGCCGGCTTCCACAGCCGCCTGGCAGGCCGTGACCTTCTGGCTGTCGGTGAGCAGCGCCGTTTCGATAATGACCTTCAGAATCGCGCCGCTGGCGTGCACTGCCTCGGCCACGGAGGAGATGTCCTCAACGAGCGCGCCCTTGTCCCCGGCCCTTGCAGCGGCGATGTTGATGACCATGTCCACTTCATCGGCCCCGTCCAGCACCGCGCCGCGGGCTTCGAAGGTCTTGACGTCGGTGGGTGTGGCACCCAGCGGGAACCCCACCACCGAGCAGGTGAGGACCCCGGTGCCCCTGAGCGCGGTCTTGACGGTCTTGACCCAGATGGGGTTGACGCAGACTGACTTGAAACCGTATTCGGCCGCTTCCGCGCATACCTTGAGGACGTCGGCTTCCCCAGCCTCAGGCTTCAGCAGCGTGTGGTCGATGTAGGACGCTATTCTGCCGGAACCTGCGGCGCCGGTGGCTGTGGTCTGAACGGAAGGGGTGGCTTCGTTGCTCATGATGGTCCTCTCCAGGGGCCTGTGGGCCGGGCGTTGTAACGCCCATGACTCGTTTCGGAACCATCTTGCCACAGCAAGGATCGCCGCCTGCCCCGGGGGCGGGAGGCGTCCCTTCGTGCCGTCAGGCCGCTGCCTGCAGCGGGACGGCGCCCGAGTCAGCCGAGGCCGCGGTCAGCAGCTGGGTGGCGCAGGCGCCCGCAGCGGAAGCCGCCGCAACCAGCAGGCCCAGCCGGACGCCGTCGAACGCTGCGGCGTCACCGAGGGCCCAGATGCCGGGAACCGACGTCCGGAAGTCCTGGCTGATGACAATCCCTCCGCTGGGCGCGGTCCGCAGGCCGGCGCTGGCGGCCAGTCCGTCCCGTGAGACCCGCTCCTCCGCCAGAACCACCAGGTCACCGTTCATGCTGCTGCCGTCCTCGAAGATCACCGCGGACGCAGCCAGGCCGGACGCGGACGTGCCGGGAACGACGGCGGCCGGGCGGGCTGTGGTGCGGACCGGGCGGACGCCCTGGGCGCGGAGCACGGCCTCAGCCTGGCCGGCCGCCGTGCCGTTGCCCACCAGGATGCCCAGCGGGCGGCGGCCGAGCTCCCTGGCTACCTCGCTGACGGCCTCCCCGATGCGGGCGGCATCGTCAATGGTGGAGTAGCTCAGGCAGGCGCCCGCTCCTTCCACCGGGCTGGCCACGGGTGCCGATCCGGTGGCGATGACCAGCTGGTCGTAGGCGAATTCCATGCCGTCCGCGGTGGCCACGGTGCGGTTGACGGCGTCGATGTGGCTTGCCGGCTGGCCGAACCGGACCGAGACCTGCGGCAGCAGCGCCAGCTCCAGCAGTTCCTCCGGGGTGTCGTCCCGGTTGCTCAGCACGGTGATGGTGCCGGTGAAACGGGCCCGGTCCAGCTGGCTGACAAGCGCCTGGGCAGCAGGACCTGCCCCCGCGATGACAATGCGGGTGGCGGCGGAGGTGGATGTGGAGGGTGCCGGAGCGGACATGTGCTGGCCCTTTCGCTGGCGGCCGGAAGCGGCCGGAACTTCGTGATGGAACCCAGCGTAGGCCCGTGCCTTTTCCGGCGTGTTTCCCGGCAGTTGCTGTTTAAAGGCCCGGTGTTCGCCAGTGTTTACCGGCCGGTAACAGAACCCGTGACCTGCCTCTCATCCGCCAGCTGGCCGACACAATTGCCTTGTGCTGCTGCCCGTCGGTGCTGTCCGTTCCGGACTCCTAGACGCGGATACGGTAGCCGCGCTTCACCACAGTTTCCACCAGGCGGCCGTCAGGCAGCGAAGAGCGGAGACGGCTGACGGTCATGTCCAGGGCGTGGACGGAACCGCGGAGTTCCAGCAGGTCGGACAGCGATTCCCGGGACAGGACCGCGCCGCCGGCACCGAGCAGGGCGCGCAGGAGCAGCAGCGGTGCGGGGGCGAGCTCCACCGGCTGCCCGTTGATGCGCAGGCTGCGGCCGCGCAGCTCGATGTTGCCGGACCGGGTATCCAGCCGGCGCACGTGGTTGAGCGCGAGGTGCTCGCACACCAGCCGGATCAGCGCACCCATCCGGAACCGTTCCGGGATCAGCGGTGTCACGCCGGCATCCAGCAGGGGCTGCGCCGTGACCGGACCCACCACTGCCGTGGTGACGTTGGTCTTCAGGCTCTCGATCAGCTGCTTGTAGACGCCCATTTCGTGGGCGGTGCTCCACATGGCATCCACCGCGGGTGCGCTGGTGAAGGTGAGGACGTCCAGGTTCCCGCTGCAGGCAGCCTCGATGAGCCGGGGGAGCCGGTCCTCGCCGTCGGGCTTCACCCAGCGGTACGGCGTGACTGTCAGGACGGTGGCGCCGGACATGCGCAGGCGTTCCAGCTGCCGCACATCGGTGTAGCCGTGCAGCTGCACGGCAACGGTTTTCCCGCGCACGCCCTCGGCCAGCAGCATGTCCACCAGCGTTGCGGTGGTTTCGTCGCTGCTTATTCCGACGTCGGCGAGGCCGGCGGCGCGCACCGCACCGCGGGCTTTGGGTCCGCGGACGAACATCCGGCAGGCGCCCAGGGTCTCGAGCAGTTGCTCGCCAATACCGAAGGAATCCGCGGCCTCGCACCAGCGCCGCATCCCGTAGGCGGTGGTGGCGATGCAGAGGTCCGGCCGCGCCGCGATGATGGCACGGGTGTCCTCGATGAGCCGCATGTCCTCCTGCACGGGTGCGATTTTCAGGGCGGGGGCGTGCAGCACTTCCGCCCCGCGGCGTTCCAGCGCCTCGATCAGGTCCTGGGACCGCCGGTGCGAGGTGACACCGATGCGGAAACCCTCCAGTGGAGCCTCTGCGGCGTCGGGTGCTTCTTCAGGCGTTCGTTTGACCTGCGGTGGTTCGGCCGGTGCAAGTGCAGTCATGGGGGTCAATCCTTTCACGAACCCAGCAGCGAGGCCGCCAGCCTGTCCAGGTCGGCTGCGGCCTCGGCATGCCCGCGGTTGGCTTCAGCCACGCGAACCACCTCGCCGATGACCAGCACGGCGGGGTTGCTGCAGCCGGCGGCGGCGGAGGCGATGGTGCCCAGGTCCGCGATGGTGGTGCGCTGGCCGGGGCGGTAGCCGCGCTCCACCACGGCCATGGGCATGTCAGCCCGCATCCCGGCCCGGCGGAGTCCGGCAGCGAGCTGGTGGAGCGTTCCGATGCCCATCAGCACCACGATGGTCCCGCCGAGGCCGGCAAGGTGCTGGTGCTCCTTCTCGGTCAGCGGGGCGTGGCCGGACACCACGGTGAACATGTGGCTGACTTCGCGGTGGGTGACGGGGATGCCCGCGGCAGCCGGGACGGAAATGGCGCTGGTGACGCCGGAGATCACGCGGACCTTGACGCCGGCGGCCACGCAGGCGGCAACTTCCTCTCCGCCACGGCCGAAGACATACGGGTCCCCGCCCTTGAGGCGGACAACATTGTTGCCGGCCAGGGCGCTCTCCACCATGAGCTTCTCAATGTCGCCCTGGCTTACCTTGTGGTGGCCGGGCTTCTTGCCCACGTCCACCAGTTCGGCCGAGGTGAGGGAGGGGAGCTCCTGGTACGGGGCCAGCCGGTCGTAGAACACCACGTCGGCGTCACGGAGGGCCTTGACGGCGGCGACGGTGAGGAGCTCGGTGGTGCCGGGGCCGCCGCCCACCAGGGTGACGTGGCCCGGGGTGCCGGCAGCCGGCTCCACAGCGACCGGAATCCCCGTGTCGCGGCAGCGGCCAAGGAGGGATTCCCAGCCGGGCTGTCCGTCCTCCACGGCCGCCACCAGGAAGGGGCGTTCGGGCAGCGGGCCGTCGTGCGCCGAGCCCTGCGGAGTGCTGAGGCGGTAGACGACGGCGCCGGCGGCTTCGTAGCGGCGGACCGCCTGGCGGGCAGCGTGGTCCGAGCCCGTCACCAGTACTTCACGGCCGGTGAGATCAATGCTGAGCTGCATGCCTATACCTCGTTCTCGTCGCGGGACCTCAGGGGGATGGAAGCGCCAATCAGGACTGGCTGCTGGGCGGCTGCCGCCTTCTCCTCGGCGGTGGCGGGGCGCATCTGGCCGCGCTCGTCCGGGACGAAGGTGATGGAGTCGTCCTTCTGGTCGGGTGCATTGACGAAGGAGCGGAAGCGGCGCAGCCGCTCGGGGTCCTTCAGGGTGTCAGCCCATTCGTCGATGTAGGTATCCACGTGCTTGGCCATGGCGGCCTCGAGGTCAGCGGCGATGCCCAGGGTGTCCTTGACCACGACGTCCTCAACGTGCTTGATGCCGCCGTCGAGCTCTTCCTGCCACCGCGCGGTGCGCTGCAGCCGGTCGGCGGTGCGGATGTAGTACATGAAGTAGCGGTCGATGTATTTGATCAGCGTTTCGTCGTCGAGGTCCTTGGCGAGCAGCTGCGCGTGGGCGGGCGTTGCGCCGCCGTTGCCGCCGACGTACAGGTTCCAGCCGTCCGCGGTGGCAATGACGCCCACGTCCTTGCCGCGGGCCTCGGCGCATTCGCGGGCGCAGCCGGAGACGCCCATCTTGAGCTTGTGCGGGCTCCGCAGGCCGCGGTAGCGCAGTTCCAGCTGGATGGCCATGGCCACCGAGTCCTGGACGCCGAAGCGGCACCAGGTGGAACCGACGCAGGACTTCACCGTACGCAGGCTCTTGCCGTAGGCCTGGCCGGATTCGAAACCGGCGTCCACCAGTTCCTTCCAGATTTCCGGCAGCTGCTCCAGGCGGGCACCGAACATGTCGATCCGCTGGCCGCCGGTGATCTTGGTGTACAGGTTGTACTTTTCGGCGACGGCGGCGATCACGCCCAGCTTCTTGGGGGTGATCTCACCGCCGGCGATGCGGGGGACCACCGAGTAGGTGCCGTCCTTCTGCATGTTGGCCAGGGCGCGGTCATTGGTGTCCTGCAGGGTGCCGCGGCCGGCGTCCAGCACGTAGGCGCTGTTCTGGCTGGCCAGGATGTTGGCGATGGTGGGCTTGCAGATGTCGCAGCCTGCGCCGGTGCCGTACTTGGCCATGATCTCTTCGAAGGAGGTGAGTTCCAGGACGCGGATGGCGTCGAACAGTTCCTGGCGGGACAGTTCGATGTGCTCGCAGAGGGCCTTGGAGACCTCGACGCCGGACTTGGTGAGTTCGGTTTCCAGCAGTTTCTTGAGCATCGGCACGCAGGAACCGCACTGGGTGCCGGCGCGGGTGCAGCCCTTCAGCTCGCCCAGTTCCTGGACGGGGGCGTTGCCCTCGCAGGCGCCGCAGCCGTTGATAGCGTCGCGGATGCTGCCGGCGGTGACGTTATTGCAGGAGCAGAGGGTGGCGTCGTCCGGAAGTTCCGTTTCGGGGGCTTCGCCGCCGCCTGCCGCGGTGAGGAACGCGCCGGGTTCGGCGGGAAGCTCGCGGCCGAGGAGCGGGCGGAGGCTCATGTACGGTGAGGCGTCGCCCACGAAGATACCGCCCAGGAGGGTCTTGGCATCGTCTGTAGTGACGATCTTCTGGTACACGCCGCGGGCGGGGTCGGCGTACACGATTTCGAGGGCGTGTTCGGTCTTGGCGAACGCATCGCCGAAGCTGGCCACGTCAACGCCGGAGAGCTTGAGCTTGGTGGCGGTGTCGAAGCCGGGGAACGTTGCGTCGCCGCCGTGCAGCCGGTCGGCCACAATCTCCGCCATGGTGTTGGCGGGGGCAACCAGGCCCAGGCACATGCCGCCGAAGTTGGCCACCTCGCCGATGGCCCAGATGCCGGGCACTTCGGTTTCGCAGTAGTCGTTGATGACCACGCCGCCGCGGGGACCCAGGCTGAATACCTGTTCCTCGCCCTCGGCGGCGCGGAAGAGTTCGTCACGGGGCCGGACGCCGATGGCCACAATGACCATGTCTGCTTCGATGATGCGGCCGTCCGCCATGAGGACGCCGGTGACCTGGCCGTCGTCGTCGGACAGGACTTCTGAAGGGAACACGCCGCCGTGGACTTCGAAGCCCTTCGCCTTGATGAGCCGTCCCATGGCCTGGCCGGCGCCTTCGTCCAGCTGCGTGGCCATCAGCCACTGCGATCCGTCAATGACGATCGGGTTGGCGCCCAGCTGCTCCGTGCCGGCGGCGGATTCGAGGCCAAGGAGGCCGCCGCCGATAGTGACTGCGTTGACCTTGCGGCCCAGCTTCTCCTTCAGCCCGGCGATGGCCTCGTTGATGGCCCATACGTCTTCGAGGGTGCGGTAGACGTGCGTGTGTTCGGCGCCCGGGATGGGCAGGCGTGCGGCGTTCGAGCCGGTGGCCACCACCAGCTCGTCGTATTCGAAGGTGTTGCCGGCAGCCGTCTCCACGGTCTTGGCCCCGGCGTTGATCCTGATGACCCGCTCGCCGGTCTTGAGCTCCAGGGATGGGTGGTCCCACATGGCTGCGGTTCCCAGCGTAAGGTCCACGTCCTTGTCCGTGAGGGCCTTGGAGAGGGCAACACGGTCGTAGGGCAGGTGGGCTTCCTCAGTGAGGACCGTGACATGCCAGCCATCGAGGCCACGGGCATGCATTGCGTCCGCAAAACGGTGAGCCGCGGGGCCGCCGCCGGCGACGACGATGCGGCGCGGAGTCTCTGTGCTTGAAGTCTGTTCGGTCACTGATGGCCTTTCGCATGGGCCGCAGTGGAACTGCAGCCTTCTCTGTCGAGCTGTCCATCCAGACTAGGGAGACGCAGTTTCGCTTCAGTTTCCCAATTGTTTCGTCAACTTAACTTCTGCATCACGAACGCATTTCCGGCCGTGTGAGGTGTCTTTTACGCGCCGGACACATTCACTGCACGCCTCTGAAACACCCGGAGCCTAGCGTGGTTCACGGCTGCAAAGGCGGCCCACTGAGAAGGATTACCCGCACAGGGAGAGGAGCCGGACATGACGGCAACACTGGAACTTGGGGCACTCGAAGCCGGCCTTGACGAGGCGGTATCCGGGATCACGGGCGGCTGGCACAGCGTGTGCCCGGTGGAGGACCTGGAGATTGCCTGGGGCGAGGCAGCCCTGGTTGCGGGACGCCAGATTGCCCTCTTCCGCACGGGCGCCACCGAGGTTTTCGCGGTTGCGCACGAGGACCCTGCCACGGGAGCACACGTCATGGCGCGCGGGATCCTGGGCTCACGCGGGGAGCGCCCCACCATCGCCTCGCCGCTGCACAAAGAGGTCTACGACCTCGAAACCGGTGAATGCTTCAGCACGCCCGGCCTGGCCATCGCCACCTTCCGCACCCGCATCAGCGACGGCATGGTCGAGGTTGAGCTGTAGCGGCTAGAGCCCCAGCGCTTCACTGACGTCGCGGAGCACGTCATCCAGCGCCGCCCGTACTGCCTGGCGGGCGGCCGGCAGTTCCGCGGCGGAACCCACATGCTGGATTACTTCGAGGTAGCACTTGAGCTTGGGCTCGGTGCCGCTCGGACGGATGATCACGCGCGTCAGGTCCCTGGTGACGTACAACAGCCCGTCCGTGGGCGGCAGCTCGTCGCTGCCCTCGGCCAGGTCCGTGTACACCTCAACAGCGGATGATCCGAACGTTTCCGGCGGGGAGACCCTGAGCCGGTTCATCATCGCGTCCAGGAGCCCCAGGTCCGCAACCCTGATGCTGAGCTGGTCGCTGGCGTGCAGGCCGTGCTGCAGGTAGAGCTCGTCCAGGGTGTCGAAGACGGTCTTGCCGTCAGCCTTGGCGGCCGCCGCGAGCTCCGCGATCAGCAGGGCAGCCGAGATCCCGTCCTTGTCCCGCACCAGATCCGGCGCCACACAGTAGCCCAAGGCTTCCTCGTAGCCGTACACAAGCCCGGGAACCCGGGAAATCCACTTGAACCCGGTCAGCGTCTCCTGGTGGGCATAACCGGCCGCTGTGGCGATGCGGGCCAGCAGCCGGGAGGACACGATCGAATTCGCGAACACTCCCTGGGCACCTTCCTCCGTGCCGCCGTCGTCCGTTGCCCTGCCCGCGGCGATCCTGGCGGCCACGTGGGCTCCCAGGAGCGCGCCAACCTCGTCCCCGCGGAGCATCCGCCAAGCGCCGGTATCAGGGTCTTTCGCCGCAACGGCCGCCCTGTCGGCGTCGGGATCGTTGGCAATCACAATGTCTGCCCCCAGCCGTTCAGCCGACTCCAGCGCCAGGTCCAGGGCGCCGGGTTCTTCCGGGTTGGGAAAGCTGACGGTGGGAAAATCCGGGTCCGGCTCGGCCTGCTCCGCCACCAAGGTGATGTCCTTGAAACCTGCGGCGTTCAACACCGCCAGCGCGGTCCCGCCGCCCACACCGTGCAGGGGAGTCAGGACGATGCCCAGGTCGCGGGCCGGGAACTCTCCGGGCATGGCCAGCGCGGCCGTGGAGCGTTCGTAGTCGGCTGCAAGGGTTCCGTCCAGGACAGTCCAGCCGGAAGGGGCAAGGGTGATCGAATCCAGTGGCCCCACCGCGTTGATCCGGGCGGCGATGGCGGCATCGTACGGGGTGACGATCTGTGCACCGTTGCCGTTCTCCGGCACGGCATGGCGGCCCAGGTACACCTTGTACCCGTTGTCCTGCGGCGGGTTGTGGCTGGCAGTCACCATGACCCCGCCGTCGCATTCCAGCGCCCTGACGGCGAAGGCCAGCAGGGGAGTGGGCAGCGCCGCAGGCATCAGGAACGTCTCGATCCCCGCTGCCGTGAAAATCGCTGCGGTTTCCTCGGCAAAGATGTCCGAGTTGTGCCGGGCGTCGTAGCCGACGACGGCGCGCGGCCGGGTTCCCGGGGAGGACTCGCCGACCGCCGAGAGCAGGAAGTCCGCCAGGCCGGCGGCGGCCCGGCGCACCACCACCCGGTTCATCCGGTTCGGACCAGGACCCAGGGCCGCCCGCAGTCCCGCCGTGCCGAACTGCAGCGTCCCGCGGAAGCTGTCCTCGAGTTCCTGGCGGGCTGCCGGGACACCGTTCTCCACCTGCCGGATGAGCTCGAGGAGGGAGGCCGACGTCACCGGATCCGGGTCTTGGGCAGCCCACGTGCGGGCATCATTGAGCAGGCGGATTTCGGCATCGGAGGACGTCATGGGCCTAACGCTATCGTTATTGGCCCGCCACTTCTTCCAACCCCGGCCACGAAATGCCCGTGGCAGGGGCGCCGCGGGTGACCGCGCCGCCGGTCAGAGCCGGGCGATGATCTCTGCCAGCAGCTTCGAAATCCGCGGGCCGGCAGCCTGACCGGACTCGATGACCTCCTGGTGGCTCAACGGCTGGGGGCTGATGCCGGCGGCAAGGTTGGTGACCAGCGAAATGCCGAACACCTCCATGCCGGCGTGCCGCCCCGCGATGGCCTCCAGCGCCGTCGACATGCCCACGAGGTCGGCGCCGATGCGCTTGGCGTACTGCACCTCGGCGGGCGTCTCGTAGTGGGGGCCGGGGAACTGGGCGTAGACGCCTTCTTCCAGGGTGGCGTCGACGTCACGGGCCAGTCCACGGATCCGGGCAGAGTAGAGATCCGTCAGGTCCACGAACGTGGCACCCTCCAGCGGCGAGGCGGCGGTGAGGTTGATGTGGTCGCTGATCAGCACCGGGGTGCCCGGGGTCCAGTTTTCCTGCAGCCCGCCGCAGCCGTTGGTCAGCACCAGGGTCTTGCAGCCGGCGGCAGCCGCTGTGCGGATGCCGTGCACCACCGCGCGCACGCCCTTGCCTTCGTAATAGTGCGTCCTTGCACCCAGCACCAGTGCCCGCTTGCCGCCCGAGGTCAGGACCGAGCGGATGGTGCCCACGTGTCCTTCCACCGCCGGGGCGTGGAAACCGGGGACCTCGTCGGCGGACAGGGTGGCGGTGGTTTCGCCAATCAGGTCGGCTGCCTCGCCCCAGCCGGAGCCGAGGACCAGGGCGACGTCGTGGCTGTCCACGCCCGTTTCCTCGGCGATGTAGTCGGCAGCGGCACGCGCGGCGGCAAAGGGATCGGTGTTCAGGAAGTCAGTTGTACTCACTGGTACAAGCTATCCTGCCGTCCGTCGCGCCGCCCACCCTGGGCCGGTTTTCCTGAGAGACCGTTTTCTTTGGCCGTGCGGGGGAGTTGCAGGAGAATGATTGTTTGTGACTACGCATCCAGATTTCAGTTCCCCCCGGATCGCAATCCTGGGAGGTGGTCCGGGCGGGTACGAAGCCGCCATGGTGGCCGCCTCGCTGGGGGCGCAGGTCACCATCATCGAGCGTGCAGGACTGGGCGGATCGGCCGTGCTGACGGACGTCGTTCCGTCCAAGACCCTGATCGCCACCGCGGACCTGATGACCCGCGTGGGGGAGGCGGGCGAGCTGGGAGTGAAGTTCGACGTCGACGGCGGCGACTTCGTGCCCGTGATGCGCGCCGACCTCAAGCACATCAACGACCGTTTGCTGAACCTGGCCCGCAGCCAGTCCAAGGACATCCATGACGGCCTGGAGAACCTGGGCGTGCGGATCATCACCGGGTCCGGCCGGCTGCTGGATGACCGGACCATTGAAGTCCTCACCGCGGATGGCACCGAGACCGTCGAGGCGGACACCATCCTGCTCGCCGTGGGCGCCCATCCGCGCGAGCTTCCCACGGCACGGCCGGACGGCGAACGGATCCTCAACTGGACGCAGATCTATGACCTCGATGAGCTGCCCGAGGAACTGATTGTGGTGGGTTCCGGTGTTACCGGGGCCGAATTCGCCTCCGCTTACAACGGACTGGGATCCAAGGTCACGCTTATTTCCAGCCGTGACAGGGTGCTTCCCGGATCCGATGTGGACGCGGCAGTAGTACTGGAGGAAGTCTTCGAACGCCGCGGCGTCCGGGTCCTCTCGCGCTCCCGTGCCGAGACCGTGGAGCGGACGGACGACGGCGTGGTGGTCACCCTCAGCGACGGGTCCAAGGTCACCGGCAGCCACTGCCTGCTGTGCCTGGGCTCCATCCCCAACACCGCAGGGATCGGCCTTGAAGAGGCCGGCGTGGCGGTCAGCGAAAGCGGCCACATCAAGGTGGACGGCGTGTCCCGCACCTCGGCCCCCAACATCTATGCCGCCGGTGACTGCACCGGCGTGCTGCCGCTGGCCTCCGTGGCGGCCATGCAGGGCCGCATCGCGGTGGCGCACTTCATGGGTGACACCGTCACCCCGCTCAAGCTGCACCAGGTGGCCTCAAACATCTTCACGTCCCCGGAAATCGCGAACGTGGGCGTCTCGGAAGCTGAGATCGACTCGGGCAAGTACCAGGGCGACATCATCAAGCTCTCGCTGCGCAGCAACGCCCGCGCCAAGATGCGGAACCACCGCGACGGCTTCGTGAAGATCTTTGCCCGCAAGGGCTCCGGCACGGTGATCGGCGGGGTGGTCGTAGGACCGAACGCCTCGGAGCTGATCTTCCCCATCTCCATCGCGGTGAAGCAAAAACTGCACGTGGACGACGTCGCCAGCACCTTCACCGTCTACCCGTCCCTCAGTGGCTCCATTTCGGAGGCGGCCCGCCGCCTGCACGTCCACCTGTAGGGGCGCGTCGGAATCCACCGGGTTCCAGGAGCCCGTGAGTCTGGACCACTCCGCGCAGCCTGCATAGACTCCTCAAAGGGACGGCCGGGAATTCCATCAGCGGATTTCCCGGCCGTCCCTGCACCAGCCATCAGAAGGGTAGGCGGAAGAAATGTCAGCAGCACTCGTGAGGCCGCGCAGCGGCAAAATCATCGGTGGGGTGTGCGCGGCCCTGGCAGCCCGTTTTGGGCTTCCAAAATTCCTGGTCCGGTTGGGCTTCGTCATTTTTGGCCTGGTGGGGGTCGGCGAACTGGCCTACATCGTGCTCTGGATCCTTATTCCCAAGGCCCCGGCCTAAGTATGCGCGCACCGGGGACGTTGTGCCCTACTGCTCCACCGCACCCTGCAGGCACAGTGGAGCATGGCTTCCATATACATTGCCTACGGCAGCGTTGAAGGGCAGACGGCCCACATAGCGGAGTACATCGCCGATGTGATCCGGGCGCACGGGCACCACGCTGAAACCGCGGACCTCAAGCATGCTCCGGACAGCATTCCGGACGGGCAGGACGCCGTCATCGTGGCGGCGTCGGTGCATGTTGGCAAGCACGAGGGTTATGTTGCGGACTTTGTCCGCAAGAACCGCAGCGAACTTGATCGTTTGCCGTCCGCCCTGGTCTCGGTCAGCCTTGCCGCCCAAGGGGATGAAGCCAGTGCGGAGGGCTACGTGGAAAAGTTCGAGGAGGAGACCGGCTGGCACCCCCGCCATGTAGCGATGTTCTCCGGTGCGCTGATGTACACCCACTACAACTTCCTGAAACGCCAGATGATGAAGAAGATCGCCAAGGACAGGGGCTCCCAGGACCTGGACACGTCCCGGGACTACGTCTACACCGAGTGGGACGGCGTGAAGCGCTTCGCCGAGGACTTCCTGGCCGGGGTAACTCCTCCAGGCTTCACCCCGTGAGAACCCCCGCGGCCCTACCCGTCATGTTCCTTGCTGCGTCCGCTTTGCTTGGCGGGTGTTCGCAGCCCGGGAACCAAAACACTCCGGCGCCGGCACCCCGCCCCTCCACCGGTGGGACCAGCCCTGCCTGCGACCTCATCACTCCTGAAATTGCCGCGAAAGTCGTACCCGGGATCATGCCTGCAGGCCAGAACAGCAGTGACAGGCCACCCGGAAGCAAGGCCTACCTCTGCACGTATTCGAGCAAGTCCATGGACGGAGGCATCACGGCCCTGTCGGTGGCACTCACCTCGCCCGCCTCATCGCAGGACATCTCCACAGCGAAGTCGGCGCCCGGCTGCTCACCCGTCACCGGAATCGGTGACTTCGCCTGCCTGCAGTGGACCGGCTACTTCCGGGGCGAGGCCGGGGGCGCCTCCGCGAACGTTGTCCTCACGGCTGTCCGGGGCGACGAAACGCTCGAAATGCCATACGTCACCTCTGCGCCCATGAACGGCGCTCCCGCTCCCGACGGCGATGCGATGGCCCGTGCGCTCGCACAGGCAGCAGTGGACGCCGGCTGGGGCAACGGCACCCCGCTCGGCGTTCCCGCGGCCCCCGCTTCCTAATACGAAGGTGATGGCTGTCAGGCTGCGGTAGCGGGGGTTATGGTGACGTTGAAGCCGAGGTTGTTGAGCTTTTTGATGGCGTTGTTTTTGGCTTTGATCGGGTCCAGACGGGTG